>JAJBVJ010000112.1 GCA_020859875.1 Rikenellaceae bacterium | reverse complement strand
TTATATTTTACTTGCTTTAAGACGATTACATATTACTTGTAAATATTAAAATATATTGATACCTTAGCCACCGAAATCAACCCCTTTACCGCATGGCCTTTGCTGTCATAATGCCCAAACAGGGGCAGTCGGTCGAAAGCTGTATTCTGACCGAATTACATACTAAAAAAGGCGACCGGGTAACTCCCGGCGACATTTTGTTTGCATACGAAACCGACAAGGCCACGTTCGAGGAAGAGGCGAAGGAGCCCGGCGAGGTGCTCGATATTTTCTTCGAAGAGGGGGACGAAATTCCGGTGCTTACCAATGTGCTGGTAATTGGCGACCCGGGTGAAGACACCGAGAGGTTCCGGCCGACCGCCTCCTCCGCGGGGGTTTCTTCCCCGGAACCCGAGGTCGAACCCGAACCGCAATATGATAAGCCACCGCAGCCACAGAGCCAGTTTTACGGCGGGGTCGCTCCGGAGGAATGCGCGGTTTCCCCCCGGGCCAGGTCTCTGGCCGAAAAATACGGGGTTAGCCCCACCGGGATCGCCGGCAGCGGCCCCGGAGGCCGGGTCATCGCCCGGGACATAATTTCAAATATCGAACGTACCCCGAAGAAAACTCCACTGGCAAGAACCCTTATGACCCGGCCGGGACTGCAGTGCCCTTCCAGGGGTTCGGGACTTGCAGGAACCATACGAGCAGGCGACCTTTCCCCCGCGGAGGTTTCCGGTGACGGGGATGTGGTCGTACCGCTAACCAATATGCGAAAACTCATTGCCAAAGCAATGTTCGCATCTCTGCAAAATTCGGCTCAGCTGACACATCATATGGGAGCCGACGCCCGCCGAATACTCGAACTTCGCGCTCGGGTGAAAAGCGGTGCATACCGGGTCGATATTACGATCAACGACATGGTATGCTATGCGGTGGTCAGGGCTTTAAAGGAGTTCCCCGAGGTGAACTCCCACTATCTGGGCGAGGGCATAAAATATTTCGGCAGCGTTCACCTCGGCATCGCCGTCGATACCGAGCGGGGGCTTATGGTTCCGGCCCTGCGCCAGGCGGACGAATTGTCCCTGGAAGAGCTTTCGGAAAATCTCGGCAGCCTGGCACGAAGCTGCCGGAAAGGCTCCGTAAACCCCGACCTGCTATCGCCCGAAGCGGCTACATTCACCGTGTCGAACCTGGGGAATTACGGTGTGGAGATGTTCACACCCATAATAAATCTTCCCCAATCGGCAATTTTGGGAGTAAATACCATCCTGCCGCGTCCCAAAGACATAGGCGGGGGAGTTTACGCCTTCGTACCCCACATCGGGCTGAGCCTTACATACGACCACCGGGCGCTCGACGGCGGCCTGGCGACACGCTTCCTTTTGGGGGTAGCCCGCCGGATCGAAAATTTCGAAGATGTTATCTGACCTGTAAATATTACCTTTACGCTCGAACCAAAAAATGTGATATTATGTTCGATTTAGTGATATTAGGAGGGGGCCCGGCGGGCTATGTGGCCGCCGAACGGGTAGCCGCCAAAGGCATGTCGGTGGTACTTTTCGAGAAAAAGGAGCTCGGGGGAGTTTGCCTCAACGAGGGCTGCATACCCACAAAAACTCTTCTATACAGTGCCAAGCTGTATGACAATGCCGTCGGCGGGGCGAAATACGGGGTAAATACCCGGGAAGTCGATTTCGATTATACCAGGATAATCGATCGCAAAAATAAGGTTGTCCGCAAGCTCGTCGCCGGGGTGGCTGCCAAAATGAAGGCCCACGATGTAAAGGTAATAAAGGGCGCGGCTATGATCGAAGGTCGTTCCCAAAGCGGTATAACAATCGCCGTGGGCGAAGAAAAGTTCTTTGCGAAAAACCTCCTTGTCTCTACCGGTTCCGAAGCGTTCGTCCCGCCGATTCCGGGCATCGCTACGGCCGGCCAGTACCTTATGACCAACCGCGAATTACTGGCCTCGAAGGAGTGTCCCCGATCGCTCGTGATAATCGGCGGAGGGGTTATCGGAATGGAATTCGCCAGCTTTTTCAACAGCCTCGGCACGGAGGTCACGGTCGTAGAGATGCTGCCGGAAATATTGGGCGGCACCGACCCCGAAATAAGCCTCCTGCTCCGGGAAATATATACTAAAAAAGGGGTGAAGTTCAACCTCGGATGCAGGGTAACCGCAATCGACGGCAATCGGGTCGAATATACCGACACGGTTAACGGTACCCATTCCCTCGAGGCCGACCGCATCCTTATCAGCGTCGGACGGAGGCCCGTCACCGCCGGTTTCGGCCTCGAGAATATCGGTGTCCAGATCCATAAGGGTGGAATAAAGGTCGATGAGCGGATGCGTACCAATATTCCCAATGTCTTTGCAGCCGGCGACGTCACCGGCTTTTCGATGTTGGCCCATACCGCAAGCCGAGAAGCCGAGGTAGTGGTGAACAATCTTACCGGACGCCGTGATGTAATGCGCTACAATGCCATCCCGGGCGTGGTCTATACCAATCCGGAAGTTGCCGCAGCGGGACATACGCTCGAATCCGCCCGCGCCGCCGGCCTCGATGCCGTGGAGCGGAAACTTCCGATGGCCTACACCGGGCGGTTCGTTGCCGAGAACGAGGGAGTCAACGGGCTTTGCAAGGTGATTGTCGGCCGGGAGCATGGTGAGGTTCTCGGTGTCCATATGATCGGAAATCCCTGCAGCGAAATCATATACGGTGCGTGCATGGCCATAGAGCAGGAAATGACGGTCACACAGCTCGAAGAGGTGGTCTTTCCCCACCCTACCGTCTCGGAAATAGTGCGGGAAGCGCTCTTTACAGCGGAATAACGATCCGGCTCTTTGCCGGGGTAATTAACTACCAAAAGTATCAATAAATGCCTAAATGCCAATTTATCGACCCTGCGGCGGCCAGGGCAAAAGGGGAGGTCGAAATCCCTCCGATCCCGGTCAACAGTTACGACCGGAGCCTTAACGAGGAGCTCGAAGCGGGGAATTTTACGCGGGAAGACCTGATCCGCATTTACCGGGATATGGTCATTATCCGCGAGTTCGAGACCATGCTCCAACTGGTAAAAACAACGGGGGCATACAAGGGTATCGAATACAATAATCCCGGCCCTGCACACCTTTCTGCGGGGCAAGAAGCGGCGGCGGTCGGGATGGCATATACGCTCGGTGTGGACGACTATATCTTCGGGTCGCACCGAAGCCACGGGGAGATACTCGCAAAGGGTCTGCGTTCCATAGAGCTGCTGCCGGAGGCCCGGCTCGGCTCCATCATGGATTCTTTTTGGAACGGAGCCACCCTCGCCGCCGTCAAGCGGGGGTTCGACGGGCCTGTAAAGGAGCTGGGGATGCGTTTTTTGCTGTATGGAGCTCTCGCCGAGATATTCGCACGGGAGACGGGCTTCAACAAGGGGCTTGGGGGAAGTATGCATACATTCTTCATCCCGTTCGGCATCTACCCCAATAACGCGATCGTGGGGGGGAAGCGGAAGCATTGCCGTGGGCGCTGCGCTTTACAAAAAGGTAAACCGCAAAAAAGGGATCGTAGTGGCAAATTTAGGGGACGCCTCCATGGCCTGCGGCCCCGTATGGGAGGGGCTCTCTTTCGCGGCGATGGATCAGTTCAAGGAGCTGTGGGAAGGGGATATGAGAGGCGGCCTGCCCTTTATCCTCAATGTGATGAACAACCAGTACGGAATGGGAGGGCAGACCTGCGGGGAGACCATGGGATACGGCACCCCGGCACGCATAGGTGCGGGGGTTAATCCCGAAGCGCTTCATGCCGAGAAAGTCGACGGGTACAACCCGCTGGCCGTAATAGACGCCTACCGCAGGAAACGTGAAATTATAGAAAATGGAGACGGCCCCGTATTGCTGGATGTGGTTACCTACCGTTACAGCGGCCACTCTCCCTCGGATGCCTCCTCCTACCGCAGTAAAGAAGAGATCGAAAAGTGGGAAGCCCAGGACAGTATCGTCTCGTTCGCCCGGGAACTCCTCGCCGCGGGGATTGCGGGTAAGGAAGAACTCGAGGCAATAAAGGAGCAGATCGGGGATCTGATGCTGGAAATATTCAAACTGGCCATCGACGATGAAATTTCTCCGCGGATGAACCTCGGCTGCAACCCGGAACTGCTGGGTGAGATGACTTTTTCGAACGGTTCGGTAGACTCCTTTTCGGATGCCGTACCGGATGTCAGCCAGCCCATCGAAGAGAACCCGAGGGTTAAACAGATAGCGGGTAAGGTGCGATCATCGACCGACAGCAGCGGCAAACCGGTCTCCAAGATGAAACAATACCAGCTTCGGGACGGTATATTCGAAGCACTCATAGATCGGTTCTACAAGGATGCCTCCCTTATCGCCTACGGGGAGGAGAACCGCGATTGGGGCGGAGCTTTCGCCGTCTACCGCGGACTTACCGAGGCCCTTCCCTACCACCGCCTTTTCAACTCCCCGATCGCCGAAGCTGCCATCGCGGGTACGGCCATAGGATATGCAATGTGCGGGGGCCGTGTCGTACCCGAGATCATGTACTGCGACTTTTTGGGGCGGTGCGGGGACGAGGTGTTCAACCAACTTCCCAAATGGCAGGCTATGAGCGGCAACATTCTGAAGATGCCGGTGGTACTGCGGGTCTCCGTCGGGTCGAAATACGGAGCCCAGCACTCCCAGGACTGGACGTCGCTTTGCACCCATATCCCGGGGCTGAAGGTGGTCTTCCCCGTTACTCCCTACGATGCGAAGGGCCTGATGAATTCCGCTTTGCAGGGAACCGACCCCGTAATATTTTTCGAGAGCCAGCGGATTTACGATATCGGCGAAATGTTCCACGAAGGCGGGGTGCCCGAGGGTTACTATGAAATACCGATCGGCAAGCCCGACGTTAAGCGCTCCGGCGGCGATGTAACCATACTGACCGTCGGGGCCACCCTCTACCGTGCCCTCGAAGCCGCTGACATACTTCGGGATAAATACGGGATGCATGCGGAGGTGATCGACGCCCGGTCACTCGTCCCGTTCGATTACGAACCCGTCATAGAATCGGTGAAAAAGACCGGCCGGATCGTCATCTCTTCCGATGCCTCCTCACGCGGTTCTTTTTTGAACGATCTTGCCCGGAATATCACCGAACTCGCATTCGACCATCTCGATGCCCCCCCGTGGTGGTGGGGTCGCGCAACTGGATCACCCCGGCCTACGAACTCGAGGAGGCCTTTTTCCCTCAACCCTCATGGATCATCGACGCCATTCACGAAAAGATAGTACCCCTGGCGGGCCATTTTCCCAAGTCTAACTTCACCGCCCTGGAGCAGATCCGGCGGGCAAAAGAGGGAGTATGATATGGTAAAACCCTATTTGAAAGTCAACGCACATCTTCATACGCGTTACTCGTTCAGCGCATTCGACAACACTTCACAGGCACTCGATATGGCTGCGGAAGAAGGGGTGCAGGTCGTCGGTATAAACGACTTCAATACCACCGCCGGATTCGCTCAGTGGCATGTCGGATGCGTCAGAAGACGGCTCTACCCGCTCTTCAATATCGAGATGATGGGTATCGACGAGCCTCTCCGGGACAAAGGGCTGCGAATTAACGACCCCAATAACCCGGGGCGTATCTACATAAGCGGCAAGGGATTGGCCTATCCCGTCATTCTTGCGGGCGAACCGGCCGCACTGCTCGACCGGGTAGCCGAAGAGTCTGACAGGCAGGTCAGGGCCATGTGTTCGAAACTAAATGCCCTCACCGCCGGTTACGGTATATGCCTCGATGCCAACGAGGTTGCAGGGAGCCTCACGAAAGGAAACCTGCGCGAACGACATCTGGCCCGCGCATTAAGGCTCGCCGTAGAAGAAATTTACGATACCGCCGCCCGGGCGGAATCGTTCTATACAGAATTATTCGGCGAAAATCACGCCTCACCGATCCGGGATACTGCGGGAATAGAGAACGAGATCAGGAGCAGGCTTCTCAAGGCAGGCGGAGCGGCATTCTTCCCGGAAGACTCCCGGGCGTTTCTACCCGTCGGGGATATAAAACGGATCGTTCTGGCCGCAGGGGGAATCCCCACCTATCCCTTCCTGGGGGACGATGCCCGGGGACGGTTTACCGATTTCGAAGCCGACCTGGCCCATGCGGCGAAAAAACTGAAAGAGTGGGGGTTCCAAAGCGTCGAATTTATAACTCCCCGCAACAGTCTGGAAACTTTGGAAGAGTATGCCGGTTACCTCTGGGACGAGGGCTTTATCGTTACGTTCGGAAGCGAGCACAACACCCCTGCGATGGAGCCCATCGAGTTACGGGCCCGGGGTGGCATCCCGCTTACGGAAAAACTCGAAAGAATAAATTATATGGGTGCCTGTGTTATCGCTGCTCACCAGCAAAGTATGGCCGAAGGTGCGGGAGGATGGCTCACGGATAATGGAGACCGAACCGCCCCCCCGTGAAGAGTTCATTGGCGAAGGCGACCGTATTATCCGAAAAGCGACCGGGGAACTATGATGGAGAGTCAAACCATGTCGTCACTTTTGAAAGAGGTCGTTCCCGCTCTCAGGGCGGCCCTCTCGGGCGATGGTCCGCTTCGGACTCTCCATGTCCTGGATGCCGGTACTACTATTCCCGATATTTACAGCGAATCTGCCGACCCCGACCGGTTGATCGCCCTTATCGACGATTATAAAAATAACCGCGGGGCTCTCCCCGGGACGATAATGATCGAAGGGGCCGGAATGGTCTTCCTCGAACCACTCCCGGCTTCTCTCCCGGGACGGATGGCGGGAAAGACGGTGGTAGTGACCGGGGCCGGTCAGGGATTCGGAGAGGGAATTGCCCGGGAGCTCTATGCCGAGGGGGCGAATATCGTGATCGCGGATATTAACGGGGAGGGAGGGGGAAAAACGGCAAAATCGCTGGAAAGTTCAAGCTCATATAACCGGGTGATATCCGTCCGAACGGACGTTTCCAACACGGAAAGTATCGAGCGAATGATCGAACGGACGGTAGCCTCGTTCGGGGGAATAGATCTCTTTGTCAGCAATGCCGGGGTGCTTCATGCCGGTGGACTCGGGGATATGACCCCCGAGGAATTCGAGTTTGTGACGCGGATAAACTACAATGCCTTCTTTTACTGTGTGAAATCGGTATCCAAGGTCATGAAACTTCAGAACAGATATGCACCCCACCGCTATTGCGATATTATCCAGGTCAATTCCAAGTCGGGCCTTCGTGGCTCCAAAGCCAATTTCGCCTATGCCGGAAGTAAGTTCGGGGGGATCGGACTCGTTCAGTCCTTTGCGCTCGAGCTCGCTCCTTTCCGGATCAAGGTAAATGCCGTGTGCCCGGGGAATTATTACGAAGGCCCTCTGTGGGCTGACCCCGACAACGGGCTCTTCGTCCAATATCTCAGGGCTGGTAAGGTACCGGGGGCCCGTACCGTTGAGGATGTGCGCTCACACTATATGTCGCAGGTGCCTATGGGAAAGGGTACCTCGCCGGCAGATGTGGCCAAAGCCATAATGTATGCCGTGGAACAGGAGTGTGAAACCGGTCAGGCTATCCCGGTTACGGGCGGACAGGTAATGCTGGGGTAACGAACTTTCGTCCGCCCGTCCGGTAAAATTTAAATATAAGTATCGATGATTACTAAAGCTGTCAGACTATACGGGAAGAACGACCTGCGGCTGGAGATTTTCGAGCTTCCGGCGCTGGCTCCGGATGAAATACTTGCAAAAGTGATATGCGACAGCATCTGCATGTCTTCATATAAAGCTGCCACCACCGCCCAAACACACAAACGAATCCCGAAAGACGTAGGTGAAAACCCCGTGATTATCGGCCACGAATTCGCGGGCGAAATAATAGAGGTGGGGTCGAAGTGGAAAGGCGACTTTTCCACGGGCGACAAATTTTCCATCCAGCCGGCCCTCAATTACGAAGGGGGCCCGGTCGGAATTTTGAGCGCTCCCGGCTATTCCTACCGCTATATAGGCGGCGATGCGACCTATATAATTATCCCCGATGAAGTTATGAGGCAGGGATGCCTTCTGAAATATAACGGAAAGGGTTTCTATCAAGCCGCACTGGCGGAGCCGATGTCGTGTGTGATCGGAGCCCTGCACGCCAATTACCACACATCGCCCGGGTCTTACGACCACCGTATGGACATCGTCGAAGGGGGATCGATGGCAATCTTTGCCGGTGTCGGCCCAATGGGCCTTGCAATGATCGACTACATCCTGCACCGGGACAAAAAGCCTTCTTTACTGGTTGTTACCGATATCGACAAGACCCGGTTGGAGCGGGCGGCCCGACTTTTCCCTTCGGAGCTGGCCGCCGCAAAAGGAATCCGGCTGATATATATAAATACCGGAAGCTGCGACGATCCGGCCGGAAAGCTGCGATCTATCAATGGCGGGAGGGGTTACGACGATGTTTTCGTGATGGCACCCGTCGCTTCGGTCATCGAGCAGGCGGACGCCGTACTGGGATTCGACGGATGCCTCAATTTTTTCGCAGGCCCGGCGGACAGTGCTTTCAGCGCAAAACTGAATTTCTACAATGTTCATTATTCGGCGACCCATGTGGCCGGCACGAGCGGAGGAAATACCGAAGATATGAAGGAGGCCCTCCAACTGATGGCCCGGGGCCTCGATCCGGCCGGACTGGTAACCCATATCGGGGGTCTGGATTCCGTGGTCGAAACGACCCTCGATCTTCCCTCTATTCCGGGAGGCAAAAAGCTGATATATACACATCTTCAAATGCCCCTTGTCGCTATCGGGGATTTCGGGAAATTAGGGGAAGAGAATCCGGCATTCACCCGGTTGGACGAAATATGCTCCGCACATAACGGCCTGTGGAACACCCGTGCCGAGAAATATCTTCTGGACAATCCCGAGGCCTTCCGGTTGCGGCAATGATCCTGCTTTACAGCCGATATACCGATCCGGTATACAACCTTGCCTGCGAGGCATACCTTCACGGGAAATATACCGAAGATTTTTTGTTCCTCTACCGCAACGCAAGGTCGGTGATCGTCGGGCGAAACCAGTGTGCCGCGGCGGAAACAGACCTGCAGCTTTGCGCTGTTGAACACATCCCCGTAATCAGGAGGATTTCGGGCGGGGGGGGCGGTTTACCACGACCCCGGTAATATAAATTATTGCTTCGTCACATCGGGTGGACACGCGGACGGAAAGCGGGAGTCGGATATTATAATCTCGATCCTCGGGGCCCTGGGCATCCGTGCGGTTTGCGGAGAGAGGAAGGAGCTTCTTCTTGGGGGGAAGAAAATATCCGGTACGGCCTGCTTCTGCCGCAGCGGAAGGTATATTTTCCACGGCACCCTGCTTTATGACAGTGACCTTACGATACTGTCGAAGGCCCTTTGCGGCAACGTTTCCCTCCGGGGAAAAAAGATAGCCTCGGTTCCCTCCGCCGTGGCCAATATCTCGGATCATACGGCCGGCCGGCCCTCGGCCGACAGTTTCTTTTGCACACTGGTAAAAACCGCCGGGGAAATACTCGAGAGCCCTCCGCGGGAAATATCCGAATTTGCGGGCCATAGCCGGGATCATATACCAAAGGAGTTTATCCCCGAGCGCATCCTGCATTTCGAATGACATCCGGCCCGTCACGGCTGCACCCGGTATTTGGCATGAAAAGTGTCTTGTGTGGAGATAATTTACGGCTTCAGGCCGATGTAAAACCGATTATTATCTTTTATCGAGCCACTACAATGAAAAAAACTATTATTACCGCCATTGCCGCCGCCTTAGCCTTCACAGGCAGTGCTTTCGCACAACAGGCGCCCGACTATCTTTCCGATCCCCATCTGAGCGTGGGAACCAAAGAATACCTGAAAGTCCTCAATGCGAGTTCCACTCCCGTGGAATCGCTCGGGGTCGAGGGGGCCCGGCAGGTGCTGGTCAATGCACAGAAGTCCGTTAACGTCGACCTGTCGGGTATCGAAGAATCCGAAAAGACCATCACCGCCGACGGCCATACGATCAAACTCAACATCGTACGTCCGCAGGGGGCAACCGGCCAGCTTCCGGTATTTATCTTTATCCACGGCGGCGGCTGGGTACTCGGGGACTACCCCACCCACAAGCGCCTGGTACGCGACATCGTCGTAGCGTCCGGCTATGCAGCGGTCTTCGTAAATTACACCCCATCACCTGAAGCCAAATACCCACAGCCCACCAATGAAATATATGCCGCTACCAAATGGGTGGCCGAAAACGGCAGTGAAATAAATGTGGACGGCAACCGGCTGGCCGTTATCGGCAACAGTGTGGGCGGAAATATGACCATGGCCACCGCCCTGAACGCCAAGTTCCGCGGTGGCCCCGACATCAAATGCCTCGTGCTGATGTGGCCCGTTACGGACGCTTCGACCGACTATCCCTCATGGAGGGAATACGGCAGTCAGCGGTTCCTTACCAGTTCCCTTATGGAATGGATGTTCGACCAGTATACGGCCAACCCGTCGGATAAAAACGAAATCTATTATTCTCCCGTACGAGCGACCAAGGAGCAGCTCAGCGGCCTGCCTCCCACCCTTATAGAAGTTGCCGAGAACGATATTCTCCGCGATGAGGGCGAACTTATGGGACGCAAGCTGGACGAGGCCGGGGTCTACTGCACCACCATCCGCTTCAACGGCGTCACTCACGACTGGGGCCTGTTGAACGGCTTTGCCAAATTACCGCAGACCCAGGAGCTTGCCCTCTTCACAGCGGCATTTCTCCAGCAGTATCTCCAGTAATTTCGATCCAAACACAAGTGCGACCCCCGGCCTTCGAGCCGGGGGTTCCTTTTTACGGATGGAACCACCTTGGAATTTCGGCTGCGGCACCATTATCGTGAGTATCTTTGCAGGTCCTAAACCAAATCATGCGGAAGATCATCCATATCGACATGGACGCATTCTATGCCTCCATCGAGCAGCGCGACAATCCGGCGCTGCGGGGGCTTCCCGTTGCCGTCGGCCACGAGGGGGAGCGTGGGGTCGTCGCCGCGGCAAGCTACGAAGCCCGGCGTTACGGCGTGCGTTCGGCTATGCCTTCGGTAAGGGCGGCCAGGCTATGTCCGGGGTTGGTGTTCGTTCCCGCGCGTTTCGACACCTACCGTGAAGTGTCCTCGTCCATTATGGATATTTTCTTCGAATATACAGAGCTGGTCGAGCCGTTGGCGCTCGACGAGGCATTCCTCGACGTTACGGTCAACCACTACGACAACCCCTCTGCAACCGCCATCGCCAAAGAGATCAGGGAAAAAATACACCGCCGGACGCATCTCACCGCGTCGGCCGGGGTTTCGGTAAACAAATTCCTGGCGAAGATCGCCTCGGACTACCGCAAACCCGACGGCCTGTTCGTGGTAAAACCCTCCGCTGTGGAGAAATTCGTGGAGGGGCTGCCCGTGGAGAAATTCTACGGGGTCGGTCGGGTGACCGCCGAAAAGATGCACAGGATGGGAATCCGCACCGGTTATGACCTGAAACAGTTTTCCCGGGAGCAGCTCGTGCGGGTATTCGGTAAGGCGGGACACGCCTACTACCTCTATAGCCGCGGGGTGGACGACCGCCCCGTGAATCCCGAACGCATCCGCAAATCGCTCGGAGCGGAAAACACCTTCGAAAAAGACACTTCCGATCCCCGCGAAATAAGGGCCGAACTGGAAGCAATGGGTAAAAAGGTGTGGAGCAGGAAGTCCGAGAAGGATTTTACCGGACGAACCGTCACCCTCAAACTAAAATTCTCCGATTTCCGTATAATTACCCGCAGCCGAACCCTCCCCTCACCCGTCGCATCCCAAGCCGAGATGATGTCTACCGCCTACTCTCTTTTGGAACAGGTAGACCTTACGGGACTTCCCGTGCGCCTTGCCGGGATCACGATTAGCAACAACGACCTGGCGGAATTCCAAGAGGCCGTACAGCTAAAGTTCGATTTCACCGGGAATTTCCAGTAGCGAACCCGGCCGCCGTTTAACAGCCCGAAATTTTCTTTTTACGAAAATCCTTTGGCGGATTCAATAATTGTATGCGTCTTTATACTGAAAGACCTAATTAGGTCAAATGTATTTTAATCATTTAGCTATCCTGATTCTATGAAAAGATTTTTTGCAACTTTAGCTGCTGCAGCCCTGCTCCTGGCTTGCAGCGATGATGACAAGGGCGCATCCTACTCGCTCGAATTCAGCGGATCGTCCACTGCCGACCAGACGCTCGCCGAAGATTTCACCGGCAGCCACGCCATCAACATCTCGACCGACGCTCCGGTAGAGCTGATACGTATCGAGAAACTCGACCAGCAGTCATGGTGCGAACTCACCGTGGGAGCGGCCAACTATCTGCTTCTCAATGTGCCGTCGGTGAACGATACGGGCAGCCCCCGGACGGCAAAATTCTCGATCTCCGCCGGTAAGGCCAGCCTCACCTACACCGTGACCCAGAAAGTACTCTATTCCCTCTCTGTGAGCGGCCTCGACACCGACGACAACGGAAACTACATCTATACGGCCCCCTTCGAGAATGCGGAGCAGGTCGTATTTACCGTGGAAACCTCGGCCGCCGGATGGCAGCTCGAAGGTAAAGCCACCTACGACGACTGGTGGAGCGTGGATCGAAAAAGCGGCGCCGGCGGCGACAAGGTAACCGTCACCCTGGGCGACAACCCCTCCTATCAGCGAACCCTGACCCTTACGATCTCCGCCGAACAGGCCCACGACGTTACGGTAATAATCACCCAGAAAGAGGTGGAAGAACCGGATATGGCGAGTTATTTCAATTTGTATTATACGGTGACTAATACCGGACAACCCAATGATAAACAGGTAGATAATTATAGCAATCTTTCTTCTCAGTACTATATGGCTGCGGAATATGGACCGGGCAATCCAAAATCTAAGTTTAGATATGAAACCGACGGCATGTTCTATATCATAGTTGGGAAGCAATTTGAAAATGCCAATGTTGAGGAATTACCGGAAGATGAGTGTCATTTTATAGTGGAATATGATGAACAATATATATATATATTTATCCTAAAGAGGCAAATGAGATAAGAGATATGGTCTACCAGGGTATCCAGTTCATTGGTGAAGACGGTGCATTATTAACAGTAAATGCAATACACGGAATGAAAATGTAATTTATAAAACCCCCGAAAGTCCCCGTTTCGGCTTTCGGGGTTTTTTGTAAATTCCATCCAATTTATTTTAACAATACAAAAGCTATATGTAAATATTTACACAGAGGAAGCCGAAAATCTTGAAGAGTAGGCACAGACCACTAACCTTTACTTACGATGAAAAAACTCTCGATCCCGGGCGCCCTCGCCTTAATTCTCTTTTCGTGTTCTACCGCGGAGAAGGCCGAAATCCCGTCCGGCCCCGACACCCGCGAGCCCTACGTCTATATGGAGCGCGACCCCTCCTACCCTCTCATACTATCCAAACCGATGGGTATGCCCCAAACCAGGGCAATAGGGCTGGAGCTGGAGGATTATATGGGCCGTTCGTTCCGCACCACATACTTTCCCTTCGAGAATGTCGAGAATATAGGTTACCCCGTGATAGATGTCAAACGGATCGAATCCGACGGCCTCTCGTGGGCTTCGGCAAAGAAGATTCGGAAAAGCGAAACACGGGCCTTCGCCTACCGCGACTACGACAGATATGTGGACAACTCGATGATCGTGAGCAAGATCAAATCGGGCTACCAGATCAACCTGGGGCTGTTTAAGATCGGAAATAAAAAGACCATGACCGAGGTCTTCAAGACCGAGTTCGAACAGGAGACCGACTATGTGATGGGCCAGCTCGATGTGGAGATCAAGGATGCACTCTACGAGCTCCAGATCAACACAAACACCCTGAACCAGATCCGTGCCCGCTACCTCCACCCCGATTTCAAGGATAACCTCTACAACCTCCACCCTTCGGAATTTTTCCAGACCTACGGTGGATTCATTCTCACAAACTACGTCACCGGCGGGCGGGCCACGGCCCTCTATGCGGGCCGGCATACCCAGGTCTCCTCGGCCCAGATCATGGAGAACGATATGACGATGGACATTGCCGCCTCGTTCGGCTTCAACTCGGGAGACGCCTCGGTCGATTTCGGTTTCGGCGGCAACTTCAACAACGGCAAAGCCTCATCGGGTAAATTCTCCGAGATGCGCACCTCGATCATTACCCAGGGCGGAGGCTACGGCCACGGGGCCTTCACCGTTCCCGAAGCCACGGGAAGCCTCGATATAAACCTCTCGCCGTGGGGCGCCTCGATGGACAACGAGTCTACCCATACCATTATCGACATCGCCGAAGAGGGGCTGCTCCCCCTCACGGAGATAGTAATCGAGGACAACCTTAAAAAGATATTTTCCGAATACTACAAGGATGGGGTAGAAAAAATAGAGGAGTATGTGGAGCCGGTACTGGGTTTTATTCTGGGTTCAAGTCACAACACTGGATATATCGACATTGCATTAAGGACTCGAACAGGTGTGTTTTATTCATTAAGTAAGATCTATACGGATTATACAAATTCAGATAGACTATGGGAAGAATTAGACTTGGTTCTATCTCATTATAGAGAAATATATAAAGTAAAATTTGTTTTAGAAATAGAGGTTTTAAATGCTTCGGAATTTTTTGTAAAGGGAAGGGATATACAGAATCCACTCCCCGAAACCGAAATGGTAAAATACATCCACCCCGAGACAAATATGATGTACATTCTCCACGAAGAGCAGAAGGTGGGCTATTCGATCTACATCAAGGACGACTACCTTCTCGACACCTACACCATCCGCGACTGGGTGGACGCTCTCCCCGAGAAGGAGATCACCATGAACGAATTGAACTCCTATTACCTTGTCGCTCTTTGATAATAGCTGCCCGCACTACAACAAAAATCCCGGCCCGGAAAATTCCGGGCCGGGATTTTAAAGCAAATGGGTGCTTAGAAGCGGTATGCAAATCCGAGTCCGAGCACGAGCTGGTCGTAATCCTTGATAATGCGATATTTCAAATCGAAATTTATCAGCCAGTTGGGAGCGATGTCATATTCGATACCCGCGCCCAGGTTCGCGCCGAAATAGGTCTTGTTCCATTTGTCGATATTGTCGTGGCTATCCCTCTTCCAGTGTGAAACCGTGAAACCGGCCAGGGGATAGACCTTCAACCTCTCGATAAGGCGGATGAGGTACTGCACGTCCACATTGATATCCCAGGAGCTGAGATGGTCGTTCTTGAACCAGAACGTGGCGTTCGGGGTCAGTCGGAACGAGTTGGAGAGCATATAATCGTAGCGGATGCCGATACCGACGCTCTCGATCTCGGTTCCGTAGTTGATGCTCGCACCCAGTGCCATGCCACCTTTGAGGCTGTTGGGGCTGTAGGCGGTGGTCGCCAGCTTTTTGTCGTTGCGCTGTACTCCTGCCTGCATCTTATCGACCGTCTTGTTGGTGCCGTCCTGAATGCGGTCGACAGTGTTCTGGGCGAATGCTCCGGCGGCAAGACCCAGAGCAAGAATGGTTAAAATAAGTTTTTTCATGTTCTTATCTGTTAAAAAGGTTTGTGCGAATCCATTATTAAGGGGTAGGTTGCAAAATCCGTTCCTTTCGAAGAGTCGGTCTAAAAAATTGAAGTCCGCCGGCATCGGGGCTTACAAATAAGTAATTTCTTTGCTCACGGACTATAATGATCCGTCGTCATGCAAATTGTTTTTAGCCGTCTTTAATTAACTGTTTTGCTGACGGATACAGCCATCCGTAATCCGGGAAACGGATTATGCAAAAAATACAATAATTGTTACCCCCATTTTTTTGGATGTCCTTTTTTTTATATCTTTATGGCACCGATATACCGTCTGAATGAAGTTTTATTCAAGCCTCACTTAAAAGGTATATTATATAACCCCGCTTAGCTTTTATATTTTTTTTCATCCACTACTACATTCTAAGTACGATAGAATCGTGAGCCCGCTTCAAACCAGCGGGCTTTTTGTTTGGAAAGAAAAAGCCCGCGGAAAAATCCCGCAGGCTTTTTTCACTCGGTTACTCCTTGACACACCGCACGTTCGCACCGTTGCTTCGTGTGAGTGATCCGTATAGCTCCGCTCCCCATGTGGTCAGCAGTAAGTACCGACCCGAAAGGTTACCGATACTCTCGACAGCTCCCGACCAATAATACCCATTGAGGGCAGAGGTCGATAAATTGTATACCCCGGTAGTTGAAATTGCTCCTGTCATCGGCCAGTAGCTTTGGCTGTCGGAAAAATATCTACCCGAAGAGGATTCGAAAGTAGATGTAAACCCGAGGCTTACAAACGGGCCCGAATCACCTTTATACGGTGTTCTCCACCCTCCCGGGCATGGGTCGTAATGTGTTTTCCCATTCGATACACTGTTCCATAAATAATCGTCTTTCACGCTGTTGTTAGAGGTGATCCAATCGTTATTATTCCCCGTCACACCCTGATAAAAAGTAGTCGGGTTCTTCATTGCATTCCTTATGTTGTCGGGTTCGGTCGTCGGACTGATTTCCATATATACCCTGTTCTGGCCCGATTCGTCCCAAAGAGGTCTTTGGGTAGCATTCGAGAGCGAAACTACTGTCGGGAACGGGTCTTTACGCCCGAGTTGGTAGAACAATCCGTAGCTATCCGTGCTTGCGGGGGTATTATTCAAAGCCCCGAGATTAATATGCATCCATGTATGTTCGGTTGTAGAAAAAGTAGTTCCTTCTATATCGTAGGAGGTCACCCATATATGCCAACTCCAAACTATCTCATTATTTACAATAGCTGCAATCAGGGCATTGCCTTCCTGTGATCCTGGATAAACCTCGATGGTTCCGGTCGATCCGTTCCCCTTAAGCTGGTAACTGCTTACTACCGAATTATCTGCTATACCACGGTCCGTATCGAGCCATAACACTTTAACGCTCACATCGTCGTTCGCTCCTATAAGTTCCCCGTAGGAGGTACCGTTTGCCCATGCAAGCGGTATGGCGACCCCTTCTCCGTCGGGTTCGAGAATGTAGGAATTCGCATCCTCCACAACCTTGAGTCCGCGGGCCGGGGCGGCATTTATGATTACGTCCTTTTGTGCCGAGCGACCGTCCTCACCCGTATATGTAAAGGTGAGGGTCATGGTGCGCACCGTAATTTTTCCATCGGGATCGTTAGCCAGCGTGAAATAGAACTGCTCGCCGGCCGGTGCGGGATCGCCGCTTGTTTTTGAAATGGATGCAAGATCGGAATTACCTCCCGTCACGGCCACAGTCCAGCTCGCATTCGTACTGAGGGTAAAGGAGGTGGTTTCTCCTTTGAGATCGTACGATGCCTGGGGCTCGGCCAGCAGGTCGTAATGCACCTGCCGCATGGAAAGCGTCCGCAGAACCGCATCGGCACCCTCCCCGACCACAAGGTTGGCCCGTGCGCTTTTCTCCATAAAGGGTTCGGGATCGAGTTCGAGAGCGGTAAAATCGTCGGGATGGACTGCATAGGATTTTTGCCCCCCCGTATAGTACGGCTTCAGCCGTAAAGGGGTTGGTTCTGTTGTTAAAACCGAGCCCGTATGTTCCGGTGGTATAGTAGCTGACCATACAAGCCTCGGCGGCGGGCGTCCAGTTGGCCGTAAGAAGTTGCTGGGGCGTTGCCGAACCCACCAGGTCGTCGCCGTATGTGGTGAAGAGCAGACTCTCTACCGGATCGCCGTTCGCGTCGACCAGCTCCAGGCTGTATTTTTCATTTACCCCCTGTGTCACCTTTACTATTATGCTCAGTCTTCCGGCGGTAACTTTCAGGTTTACTGTCCTTTCCGCGCCCGTATCGTTCTCTTCCAGATCGAAATATACTTCCGACTTTTCATTTGCCGGCCCCGTCGTTCCGGATGTAATATCGAGCCATGAGGCATCTGCCGGCACCTTGGCTATTTCCCATCCGGCGGGCACATCGGTGGTTACGATAAGCAGGTTGCCGGTGGTCTGGTTTTTCGGCAGGATATATTCGGTCTGGCTGACCCCGAGCATATAATCCCTGTCGAATACGACGTCTGTAATACTTCCTTCGTCCCACTCCTTGACGTCGGCATCCATATTCACAGCCTTCGAATCGAAAGCCTCGTCCGGCGTCGGATGGCCGCTTCCGTAGACGTCGCTGATGTTGATACGGTATATATGGTTCCTAAGCAGGTGCTTATATCCTGTAATATTTCCCTGGTCGTCCCTGTCCACAAAGTCCACCCGGTAAAATGATTCGGTTCCGGAACCGTCGAAATACCCCCCTATCACCAGACATGTAGCGTTGGCCGCGGCACCGTCGTCCGGTGCCTCCGCTTCGAAGGCGTAAACGGTCGGCATTACCATGGTGGTGCCGTATTGTACCGCATCGACCGCCAGCGGCCCCTTGACCTTATGGCTGTCGGCGGACGGCATTGTGGGAAGTATCGCCTTGTATTCCGTATCGTCCCAATGGGTGGACGCCCGGTTGGGAGCCACCCGCCCGTTGGTAAGCCTGTTATAGAGGTGTACGCTGTTCAGGGTGAACAGATCGTCGTCGATCGTTGATTCCTTCACCACATCGAGCCTCGAAATCATGCGGGTAAGTATGATGGTACCAATTCGGTTGGTATTGTCCGTTATCGTTAGCGCATCTTCCGCCTCGCCCCACATGGGTATGGGAATAAATTCGCTCATTTGGGAATGCCAATCGCCCGTACGGCCGAATTCGAGCATTTGGAGTACCTCGTCCCTGGTTTTGGCTCCGGACTGCAAATTTAGCACCTCGACAGCCTGTTTGGCATTGGCGATCAACACCAACTTTTGGGGATAATCTTTTTTAAGCAGTGTCACCCCCACGGTCTTATACCGCGTATCGGTGCCGTCCGTAACGGAATAGGCAAGGGAACTGTAATCAAAAACCTCAGCCCCGTCGGCAACTCCGTCGCCGGATTTGAATGAGAGTACATATAAGGTCTTTACAAGATTTTCATCCACGGTAGCCGTCTCCGACGAATAGACTGCCGGCATTTGTAATGCGAAGGTCACCGCCGCCTCTTCGGTGCCAATATCCGGCCCTCCCGTTTCCGTCTTGACATCGCTCGTACAGGATACTGCCGTCCATGATAAAATAACGGCGGCAAGGATTGTAAGTCGCTGCAACATAATTCTAAATTTTATTAAATAGACCGCATTACGGCAATTCCGTTACGCAGGTGTATTTTATTAAATAAATATTTTAATAAATAGAGTGTATATTAATAACGTAAAACCTCAACAAACCTGCCACAAATAGCTTTTCCGTGGTTAATTTATCCTCCTGGGTGATGGCTGCCCGGGCAGCTCCACAGCAGGGCGGGATAAGGCAGAGAACTTGCACCATTATTATAAATTTCAAAGATGAAGTATCTCCCGGCAGCTGTTTTCGTCTCGG
>JAJBVJ010000102.1 GCA_020859875.1 Rikenellaceae bacterium | reverse complement strand
CTCGCGGAAACTCCGGGCCATGAACGAGCTCGAGAGCATATTGACGGCCTTTACGCCGAAGACTTTGAGCCCCACCGTCTTTTTGTACGCCGCCGAACCTTATTTACCGCCCGTATTCATTTTGGAGACGGCGGCCGAAAGGCTGTTTAGCGGAATACCCCGGCCGTAGTCGCGCACGGTCACCGTTCTGCCCTCCACCGTAATGTCGATCTGCCGGCCTGCCCCCATTATGAATTCGTCGATGGAGTTATCGACCACCTCTTTGAAGAGGATGTAGATTCCGTCGTCCGACTGGGTGCCGTCGCCAAGTTTCCCGATATACATCCCGGGGCGGAGCCTCAGGTGCTCCCTGGGCGACAAGGATTTAATATCGTCGTCGGTGTAATTTGCTACTGCTGCACTCATCTATTTCGTATTTTTTTCCTCTTCCATTTCCCGGAGCATCTTCGCATGCGCATCCGACATCAACCCGTGCATCTTTTCCGCCATCTCCTTGAGCGGCGTTTCCCTTACCACGTCGGCCGGCACGGGCGGTAAAATCTTAACCCGGAATTTATTATTGAAATTTAGCTTCCAGCCGTGCAGGGCCGTTCCCGACCCTTCGGCAACACAGGGCAGGATCGGACAGCCGGCCTGCTGTGCCAGCATGAACGCCCCCTCTTTAAAACGTTTTATCTCCGGGGTCTTCCTGCGCGAGCCCTAGGGAAAAACAATTACCGAAACTCCTTCTGCGAGCCAACGCCGTCCGTCCTTCACCATTTTCCTTACCGCTGTGGCCGTTCCCCTTTCGATGGCGATGTCGCGGTGCATCCAAAGCACCCAGCCGAAAAGGGGCCACCGGTAGACCTCCCTCTTGGATACCCATTTGAACTCCAGCGGGATGACATACATCAGCAGGATGTCTATCATCGAGCGGTGGTTGACGATGACCACATACGGCTGCCCGGGCTCCACATTCTCCTTACCCTCTACCTTAACCCTCCACGAGGGAATTATACCGAAATAACACCTGGTCCACAGCCGCGACATTACATGCAGCACGGTCCTTTTGCTGTCGAAAGGGGCGGTAACGATGAACACCACGCAGAAAAGCGAGAAATAACAAAGCGTAAACGCCAAAAACAACAGGTAGAATATAACCGACAACATCTCGTTCTCTTCCGGCCTCTTGCCGGCCACAGGGGGCTTTACGGGTTCATATAAATGGTCAAATCGAGGGTATCCGGGGCGGGCTTAGTGGGCCGTTCCCCCACGCGGGATATTATCCCGAACCTTGCAAAATTAGCACTCTTATAATAAGAAGTATCGGGAACCGGTCATAAATTATCAACATTTTTACCACTTATGGATCGGCACTCTTCACACCCTTCCCGTACACGGTAAACCGTTTGGTAAAAAATAGTTAATTTTGTCCGGCTCGGACAGACTACTGCAGCCAGCCCGAAACTTAAAAACGCAAACCAATACCTATAAAATGAAAGCATTTGTATTTCCCGGACAGGGAGCGCAATTTGTCGGGATGGGAAAAGACCTCTACGACGACGTTCCCCGGGCAAAAGAACTTTTCGAACTGGCCAACCGAATACTCGGCTTCCGAATCACCGACATAATGTTCGAAGGTACAGATGAGCAGCTAAAGCAAACCGACGTTACCCAGCCCGCCATCTTTCTCCATTCGGTGATACTCGCCAAATCTCTCGGAGACGGGTTCGACCCCGATATGACGGCAGGACACTCACTTGGCGAATTCAGTGCACTCGTAGCCTCGGGAGCCCTTTCGTTCGAGGACGGGCTCCGGCTGGTGGCAAAACGCGCCGGCGCCATGCAGAAAGCCTGCGAAGCCAACCCTTCCACAATGGCTGCAGTTCTCGGTCTGGAAGACGGACAAGTGGAAAAGATCTGTGCCTCTGTCGACGGGGTGGTCGTGCCGGCCAATTACAACTGTCCCGGGCAGCTGGTCATATCGGGAAGTAACGAAAGTATCGATCAGGCGTGCGCTAAGTTGCTCGAAGCCGGGGCAAAACGCGCTTTGCGGCTCAATGTCGGAGGCGCTTTCCATTCGCCGCTCATGGAACCCGCCCGCCGGGAACTTGCCCAGGCAATAGAAGCGGCGCCCTTCTCCAGCCCGGTATGCCCTGTATACCAGAACGTGGATGGAAAACCGTACACCGATCCCGCAAAGATCAAGGAAAACCTCATCCTTCAGCTCACCGCTCCGGTTCGCTGGACGCAGATCGTCCGCAATATGCTCGCCGACGGGGCTACCGAATTCGTGGAGCTGGGCCCCGGTGCCGTTCTCGCCGGCCTTATAAAAAAGGCCGACCGCTCGGTGGCCGTCACCTCCATGCAGTCCCTTTGACCCTTTATGTATATTGGCGGGAATCGTTCCGGCTCCCGCCTTCGGTATTCACCGTGCAGGGTAAAGTTGCCTACCCTGCAAATATGATTATGAAAATTTATATGCCCGGCCGGCTTGATTGATTTTACGCCTGTCGACTACCCACGGCCCCCGAATTCGGGGGCCGTTTTTTTTTACTTTCTCCGTGAATTCGTTTATAAAATATCTTAATTATAAGTAGACTTATAGAGAATAAATCTTTAAGTGATTTAAATATTTTCTAATCCTGGTTTTTATGCTTATATATGCCTGGATTGATAATCTAACTATTACTATTTTTAGAGATAATATTAATAAATATTTACTTAATCCAATTCTTTTTCAAATCGGTTTTCAAGGGTTTTAAAAAGGATAAAAACCGATTACGACACCATTACGGCTTAAAATTTTATTGAAATTTATTTTTAATGAAGGCTCCAATAAAAAGATATATCTAATTAAAAGGTAG
>JAJBVJ010000074.1 GCA_020859875.1 Rikenellaceae bacterium | reverse complement strand
ATGATCATATTACTTATTATTTCATATTGCCGGAAGAATATAACGAGTTTAAGGTTCATGTAATCGAAGAGACCCCCAACCTCACCTAACCCTTCCTTCTTACCATCGAAGAGGATGCCCTATCCATCGAAGGACAGGAACTACCCATGTACGCCCGGTACAACGAACTCGACGACGAGGAAATCGGGCTGATGGCGATGGTTTCGGGCTTTTTAAAAGACAGAGCCGATCCCGATTACTTTTCACTCAACTACCCGGGTGAGGGAGTAGCAATTCCATATGAGTGGAAAGGGCCGCGCACGGTTAAATTCGATGTCCGGCATATGGAAGATATAGATTTCGATTACGGGGACGGCACGCTATTGGATTATATAGAAGATTGAGAGAAAAGGGAAATATATGGCACTTATTAAAAAAGTAAACGGTGTGGGGCCGAAAATCGGCCAAAGGGTATTCCTTGCAGAAACTGCCTCGATAATAGGCGATGTCACCATCGGCGACGACTGCACCGTATGGTACAATGCGGTGCTGAGGGGGGATGTGAACCCTATTGTAATCGGCAACCGAGTAAATATCCAGGACGGGGCGGTACTACATACATTATATAAAAAGTCGGTGGTGAAGATCGGTGACGACGTATCCATAGGCCATAACGCCATTGTTCACGGAGCCAATATCCAAGACCGCTGCCTTATAGGCATGGGGGCCACACTGCTCGACAACGTGCTCGTTCAAAGCGGATGTATAGTGGCTGCCAACGCTCTGGTGCTCGCGGGAACGGTGCTCGAACCGGGCAGCGTCTATGCCGGGATACCGGCCAGGAAAGTAAAGGAGATAACCGAAGAACAACGCCGGGATATAATCGAAAGGACTGCACGCGACTACATTATGTACTCGGGCTGGATAGACGAGTGATCCTAAAATTACAGGAATTAAAGTTATATTTGCCCGACTGAACAATGTTGCGGAAGCTGTAACCCAATGAATCTCATACAACGATACAGGAGTATCCTTATTAACGTACTTACTGCGGTAGGTATAAGCCTTATCGCAAATTTTAATTTCTTTTTGATGAGGTGGATGCCAGCCCCGCCGGGCGGTTACCGCGGGTGGGCTAAACATTTCATGGAATCGGACGCTATACTGTATGTCAATTTCTTCTACTATCTGATATTTGCGCTGATCCTGCTAACGGTGCTCACCACCAATATTCAGGGAATGCGGATAAAATATTTCGGGCGGGCGGTCATCTGTCTCGGGATCGCCGTTATATTCTATTTCATATCTCCCGTATTCAGCCTTAGGGAAGGCACCATGTCGTTGCTTTTCAGCCGCAGGAACCTAATCGACCCATCTGTCATCACCAAAATTTCCTTCACCCTCATAATTTCCATTCTATATGGAAAGATATTCCAACTGATTTACCAGAAGCAGAGCGTCCAGATGGAGAACCAGCTCCTGAAAACCGAAAATCTGCAGACGACATACAATACCCTGGTCAACCAGATCAATCCCCATTTCTTTTTCAATTCACTGAATTCTTTATCGATGCTCGTCCGTGAAAAACACAACCGGCAGGCATTAACCTACATCGACCGGCTCTCAGGAACTTTCCGGTACATTTTGCAGAACGGACAGAGCGGCGGAACCACGCTCGAGGAGGAGCTCAAATTCATGGAAGCCTATAAATACCTTCTGGAAGTAAGATACGAGGGTAAACTGTTTTTCGATATTAATGTGGGTGACAGGTACCTGCATTGGACTATGCCCTCGCTTTCGATCCAGCCGCTGATAGAGAATATAGTCAAACATAACGTTATAACTAGCAGCCGGCCCATGCACGTTTCCATATATACCCGGCACGGATCTCTGTTCGTCGCCAATCCCGTCCACCCGAAGATGCATAACGGCGACCCTTCGGGAATAGGACTCGAGAACCTCTCCCACCGCTACGAATTACTTACCGGCCGCGACATCACAGTGGATAACGACGGGGTTACCTTTACCGTCGGACTGCCGCTCTGTGAACCGGAAAAAGATTTGGAACTGTGATCGAATCGGCAAACGGAAGAATGAAAGTGCTGGTGGTCGAAGACGAAACGGCGGCTACCGTCAATCTGCTCGCTCTTTTGAACGAGGTATGCCCTTCATGCAGGATTATGGGAACGCTCGAAAGCGTTTCTGAGACCGTCGCCTGGCTGGAATCGAATCCGGTTCCCGACCTGATATTTACGGACATCCATCTTGCGGACGGCGATGCTTTCCGTATATTCGAACATACCGAGGTCACCGCACCCGTGGTATTTACAACCGCCTACGATCGTTATGCCCTCGAGGCTTTCGGGGTTAACAGCATCGACTACCTGCTGAAACCCATAAAAACGCAGGATCTGGAAAGGGCTATCGACAAATTCAGCCGCCTCACCGGAACGGCCCGACACGATTATACGGACCGTGTGAACGGTCTTCGCGATAATAAAATAAACCGTTCACGAACATTCCTGGTGCATCTCCGGGATAAGTTGATCCCGGTAAAAACCGAAGAAGTGGCATATTTCCATACGGCGGACGAGAAGGTCACCCTATGCACGAACAAAGGTGAGTCGTATCCTTTCGATAAGTCTCTCGATACGGTAATGGGTGAATTGCCGCAGAATGGGTTTTTCCGGGCCAACCGCCAATTCATCGTCTCCCGAGGTGCGATCAGAGATATATCCGTTTGGTTCGGGAGCCGCCTCAACCTGAACCTTACCGTTCCCGTCCCCGAACGCATAATAGTAAGCAAGGCACGTGTTCCGGTATTCAAGCGGTGGTTAGGAAACGAGAACGACGGGTGAGGGAAAATCC
>JAJBVJ010000161.1 GCA_020859875.1 Rikenellaceae bacterium | reverse complement strand
TGAGATCGGATCGTCGCCGTATTCCATCAACCTGTTGGTATAGGTATAGACCGTACCTTCGTCGTCGATGAAGTTATAGGTGCCGTTTTCGGTAAGGCGGGTATAAATCTCGAATTCGCCGTCCTCGTCCGTTTTCTTCATCGGCAACATTTCCAATTCGAGCTCCTCGGCTTCGGTGGCACTGCCGGCGATATAGAGGACATCGGGTATGTAGCTGAACCCGGCGAGCCTCTTAACGGCCAATTTACGAACCTCGTCCGAACCGGATTGTTTAATACCGAGATTGGCTATCACGCTCCAGTAGAGGTCGCCCCCTTCGCTTTCGGCATCTATATCGGCCAGGTCGGCGATCTTGTTCATGTCCTTATGCGAAATATTGGCATAGGAAGCAAGTCCGGCATCGTAGCGGGAGATCTCCTGTCCGCCCTTGGTTTTATAAAAAACCACTTCGTACGACGGTAGGATGCCGTTTTCGGTCTTTGCGGGTTCCCACTGGAAGTAGACGAACTGTCCGTCACCGGCCACCAGTTCCACAAAGTAGTCGTCCGTGGGAAGGGTAAGTCCTCCCACCGGGGTCACATCGTAATTTTTATATTTCAGGTCGCTCGAACAGCCGGCGGCTGCCAGTGCGGCGAATGAAAATACAAGGATTCTGATTGCAATATTTTTCATCGATTTTGCATTTTTCAGGGTTTAGTATCCGGGATTGTTGGGCCTGAGCGTAGGCACATTGTCCAACTCCACCTGCGGTATCGCCCAGAGTTTGTCCCTGTCGGTGTACTTGTAGTTCGCAAGCGGGATGTAGGTATTGCCGCTGTAAAAACGGGCGCCGTATACCGTTCCGGTCAGAACTTCGCTTCCGATATCCCACCTGAGAATGTCCCAGTAGCGGTGGCCTTCCAGGGCCAGCTCCACGCGCCTTTCGTTGCGGATCACTTCACGCATTTCGTCCGCAGTGAGTGTCGGGTCGAAATCGAGTGCTTTTGGGGTGTTGAAACCGGCACGAAGGCGGATAGGACGGATGGTCTTGTTCCAAACCTCCTCGGTCATTCCGTGGTTTTCATGGTAGGCTTCGGCATAGGAGAGCAGGGTCTCCGCATAACGCATTATGATCGGGTTGTTGTGATTCTTGTACTCTTCCCTCGCGTCCGGATCGTACCATTTACGGGTGTAGTAGCCTGTCCTGGTATAGTTCTCACCCTTATTATATTCGGCCTGCGTGTCGATCACCTCCGTGCCGTAGGTTCCGGCGGTCGGGTGTTTGTATTTCCACACAAAACCGTTGTAGACGATTGTAGCATCGAGCCTCGGATCGCGGTTTACGTAGGGGTTGCTCTCACTGTACCCGCTTCCCGCTTCGTCAATCCTATGGCCGCTGAGCATAAGATATGAATCTACGAGCGACTGGGTCGGAGTCTTGGTGGTATAATCGGCCCCGAGCCCTGTGGTTCCTATATCACGCGGAACCATCTTGCTAAGTTCATCCCACTCTCGGAGCGTATGTACCGCCGAATAATCGAGGATGATCTCTTCGTTATATTCGTTCTTCGAATGGAAGAGACACTCGTATGCGCTGTAAAAATTTCCTTCCGGGTCTGTCCACGACGTATTGAACAGGTCGTAGGTTCCGTATGTAGCCTGGTCGTCTATAAGTGCTTCGAGGCATCTTTCGGCATTGACGTAATCGCCCACCTGCATGTGCATCCTTGCCTTGAGCATCATTGCCGCACCTTTCGAGATACGTCCGTTTTCGGAAGCGGATATCTGGTTGCGGGTCGGAAGTACCGGGATAATTTCATCCATCTCCTTAAGCAGTTCGGCGATCACCGTCGCCCGCGGGGTGCGGGTTACCGAATAGGACTCTTCGAGGGTTATATCGTGTAGGAAGAACGGTATATCCCCCCAGAAGTTGGAGATCCTGAAGAAAATGAAGGCCCGGATAAAACGCATCTCTGCCGTCAGCCGTTCACGGTAGCTTTCCTGCATATCGGGCACCAGGTGCACCTTGTCCAGGATTACGTTCGTGGATTTGATCCCTTTGAAGATATTTTCCCAGTGTTCCCGGAACAGATTGAGGTTCGGCGTTGCCTGGCCCATGCGGATAACCCTCGTATCGGGGGTACCCCTCATTTCGATCATATTGTCGCTGAGGGCTTCGTCAGTCCACCACCATCCGAACTCATACATCTGGCGGTAGGCCATATTGGCCAGCAGCTGTACCCTTTCGGTGCTTTCCCAGAAATTATCGTCGGTATATTTGTTCTTGGGGCCCTGCTCCAGCGAATTACAGCCGGACAGGACGATAGACCATAAAACCGTTACGGTCAGGTATTTTATAATTGTCGATTTCATTTTCCGTACTGTTTGCTATTAGAAAGTTATGTCCAAACCGAATCCGTAGTATTTCAGGGTCGGGTAAGAGCGGTAGTAATTCGCCCCGCCGCCTCCAAAGTTGTTTCCGAATTCCGACGACTCGGGGTCGATCCAGGAGTTCTTGGTGAAGGTGAAAAGGTTGCGGGCATTTACATACACCCTTAACTTGGACATTCCCAGTGGCTTGGTAATCGATTCCGGGAAGTTATATCCGATCAGAAGGTCTTTTACCCTGAGGTATTTCGCATCGAACATATAGATATTCGAGGGCTGTCCCCAGTTGTTGTCGGACTCGCCGAGCCTCGGATATTTCGCTCCGGTATTGGTAGGTGCCCAGAAATCGAGCTGGTGTTTATATATCACATATGAATAGTCTCCCGAGAAAGGAACAACCGTCTCCCCGATCACCGCCTGGGTTCTCTTTAGCGACCCCTGCAGGAGCACATTCAGTTCGATGCCTTTCCAGCTTACGGTATAGTTAAGACCGAAATTATACCGCGGGAAGGCGTGACCCAGATAGTAGCGGTCGTTCTCGTCTATCACACCGTCACCGTTGCGGTCTACGAATTTCAGGTCGCCCGGATGAACGTCCTGATTGGACTTCAGGAGCGCCGAATTATTTATTTCGTCGTAAGACTGGAATATTCCGGCGACTTTATATCCGTAATAGGAGTTGTATGGGAGCCCTTCGCGCATGATCGTCGTCACGGCACCGTTGCTGCTAAGGTTCTGGAATCCGTCGTAACGGGTCACTTTGTTCCACGCATCGCCCATATTGAAGTTGATAATATGGCGCCAGTCGCCGTGGCGATGGTTGTATGTGACATTCAATTCCCATCCCTGCGAACGCATCTCCCCAGCGTTGTGGTCGCTGAGCTCCGTACCGTAAATAAGCGGAATAGTCGGCTTTACCAGAATATCGGTAGTATTGCGGAAATAGTAGTCCGCCTGGAATGCAAGCCTGTTGCCGATGAACGAAGCGTCGACACCGACATTGAAGGTATGCACTTTTTCCCAGGTGAGGTTTTCCGCTCCGAGGGTAAATCCGGCACCGGGAACCGAACTGTTGTTCCAGCCGTAGGTGTTCTGGTAAACGTCGTAGGTGGTGAAATATTTGTAGCTGCCTACCCCCTGGTTCCCGAGAACCCCGTATGAGGTACGGAATTTGAGTTCCCCGACTTTTTCACGGTAGCTTTCCAGGAATGCCTCCTCTGTAAGCCTCCATGCGAGAGATACCGAGGGGAAGAAGCCCCAGCGGTGATCTTTCCCGAATTTTGAGGAACCGTCGTAACGGAACGAAGCGTCGAGGAAGTATTTGTCGGCCCAGGAATATCCCACACGGCCGAACAGGGAGTTGATGCTGGTGCGGGTTGTCCAGTCGGGCGCCACACCACTGCTTGTATCGAGCTGGCTTCCGTCTCCCTGGTTACCCAGTTCATCGTCCGCATACAGTATTTTTATTTTGTGTTCGTACGATGTGTATGATTCGTTCGAAGCTCCGAAAAGAACCGATACGGTATGTTTTCCGAACGACTGGTTGTAATCGGCCATTACCTGGGAGTTGAGCAGGTATGCCTTTTTCGACCAGTTTTCACGATAGCGGTCCTGATGTATGGTATTTTGAAGTACGTCGATGTCGTAATAGCTGTAATATTCGACCGGATGAGTCCATGTATCCCTGTAATCGTTGAACACATCGGCACCGAAGACACCTCTGAGTTTCAGCCCCTCGATCACTTTGAATTCGAGCCCCGTATTGATATTCACATAATCGTTGCGGTATTTATTGTAACCGCCCGCTTCCAGCTGGCCCATACCGTTAAAGTCGGTAACGATATTATTTACCAGGTATTTACCCGTTTCCTCGTCCTTCATCTTGAGAAAATAGTAAGGCGGCATACGAGTGGCATTCACCTCGATGCTGGAGCCTACCGTGCTGCGGTCGTTATTCCTTACATAGGACATCAGACCCGTTACTTTGAACCTGCCGTATTCCGCTGTTAGATTAGTGCGGAAATTGTAGCGGTTAATCCCGTAATTGCCGATGTAGTTGCTCTGCTGTCCTGTGTAACCGGCGGATATCATATATGTCGAGTATTGTCCTCCGCCCGATACGCTTACGTTATAATTCTGCTGTAGAGCAGACTGCGTGAGCTCGTAGATGCCCCATTTTTTATCTCCCTTTTCATAGAGGTCGCGGATTTCGTCCGCCGTAAAGAAAGCCTCTTTTCCGCTCGATACCAGGTAGTGGTTGTAAAGGGTAGCATTCTGATACCCCTTTACGGGTTTGAAAAGCTGCTGAGGATCCTGCCATCCCACCGAACTGGTAATACTTACGGTAGGCGCCTGATTCCTGTACCCTTTTTTGGTGGTAACCAGTATTACACCGTTACCAGAGCGCGACCCGTAAATTGCAGCCGTACCGGCATCCTTTAAGATCGAGACGCTTTCGATATCCGAGGGGTTGATCTTGTTGAAGGCACCCCAGTCCGAAATAAGTCCGTCCACCACCAGTAGCGGCTGGTTTTCGTTCATGGAGCTGATACCCCTTATATTCACATTCACGTCGTCGGAATTGGGGTTGTATCCCCTGTTCTGAATGACCAGACTGGGAGAGAGACCCTGAAGGGCCTGTTTTGCATTGGCTACCGGACGGTCTTGAATTACGCTCGCGGTCACCTGGTCAACTGCCCCGGTGGCGCGGCGGCGGGTAGTGGTACCGTAACCGATCACGATCACATCGTCGATAGAGGTGGCCTCGTCGTCGAGCGTCACATTGATTGTTGTTCTGCCCCCGACAGGCTCTTCCACGGTGGAATATCCGAGAAAAGAGAAGCGAAGTATCGCTCCGGGAGCTGCGCTTATCGTGTACTGACCGTCGGAATTGGTCACCACACCCCTACCCGTATCGAGGTTAACGACAGTTACCGCGACCAGCGGAGCTCCGTTGCCGTCGGTAACGATACCGCTGACCGATATCTGTGATGGCGCCTGCTGTATGGCGCTTTCTGCCTGGGCAGCCGAAACCCTCGACGGTACGGCCGCCAGCAATAGCATTGCTAAACCGACAAATGTAAGTTTGTTCATTGTTTTAAAGGTCATACATCTTTAGTGGTTAAAGTAGTAGTTTGACAAAGCGCCTTACCGTCCGAGGCCGGCATAAGCGTCATATGTTTTTAGGTATGTAAAATGGGGAAGCGGCGGATTTGCCGCGGGGGATAAGAAGTCTTATTCATTCATAGGCCCGATCAGTTTTAGGTCAGTTAAAAAGGTCAGGTGGTCTGTCGGCGAAAATATCGAGCGGTTATCTTAAAAAAAAAGTTTAAGAGACGTATTTGACGGTCATGTCGCAAAAACGAATTACTCTGTCACAAATCAAGACTTTTCCCAATCAAAGTTCACTGACATTTGTATGTCACAATTTTCACCGGCTTAATGACTACGACCGACCTTAAATCCCTACTTCGGACATTGCTCTTATCGGCATTTCTGTTTCCATGGCATGCTTACGGCTACAACCTGAAACAGATATCCAAAAAAGACGGTCTCTCCAACAGCGCCATCCTTTCCATTTGCCAGGACAGGGAGGGATATATGTGGTTCGGGTCGTGCGACGGGCTCAATATGTACGACGGCCTGAGGATCAGGGTCTACAAGCCGGGTGGCGATATAAACAGCCTATCGGGAAACCTTATCGAAGATATAGTCCAGGCGGGCGACGGGGTGTTCTGGGTGCAGACCAATTACGGCCTCAACCGGTTCAACAAATGGGAGCAGACCGTCGAGGAGTATACCTTCTACAGCTCCAACTACCGGTTGCGTACCTCACCGCTGACCGAGGTGTTCTTTATAAAAGAGAATGGATTTTTCGTATACTACAACGGCCATACAGGACTTTTCCGGCAGATAAGGCTCGCGGGTATTGACTACGGCGACATTCTCGATTATACGATCTCTGAAGACAATACCCTCTGGGTTTTCTGCCGCAACGGTCAGACGCGGACATACGGTGTCTCAAAAAAGGACAACCACGATCTTATTCTTTCCCAGACCGACGATTTTAACCACCTGAACAATCTTGAAGCATGTTTCCATGAAAACGGCATTGTCTATTTTGTGGACACCTCCCATATCTTTTACGAATATGACCTTAGGGAGAGGAAAAAGTATTACATTACCGATTTAAACCATGAGCTGCGCCATAAAAAAGATATATCGGCTATCATTAAGCACCACGATGATTTTTTTATAGGTTTCCAGACCGACGGATTGATCTGCCTGCGCTACACGCCCGACCGTCCCGACAATTACAAGGCCGAACAGATAGAGATTAACTCCGGGATATTCTGCCTGCTGCAGGACAAAAGACAGGATATTGTCTGGATCGGCACCGACGGCCAGGGAGTTTTCATCTATTCCAACTACCCCTATTCCATCAAATCGGTGGCATTCCAGGATTTCACCCACCGTATCCGCAAACCGGTAAGGTCGATTCTCGTAGACCGGCAGGGTGACCTGTGGCTCGGCACGAAAGGAGACGGCATTGTAAAACTCCCGGAGTATGATTTCGGCTCTTCGATAAATTCCGAAAAACCCTTTATTATAATGCTGCCAATACAGCTCTTAGCGACAATTCTGTCTATTGCCTAACCGAAGGTGTGAAGGATCTTGTGTGGATAGGTACGGAAGAGGGTATCGACTACTACTCCTACCGGGACAGGAGAATCCAAAATCTCCCAATCTCGGCCGACGGAACACCTGTCGAACACGTGCATGCCCTCCACCAGCAGGGAGATTCGGTGATGTGGATAGCCACTGTGGGAACGGGAATAGTAAAGGCCCGCCTCGGATGGCACGGGAATACACCCTATGTCGTATCGGCAAAGAGATATAAAATAAGGGATGGTGTGAAGTCTTCGAACTACTTTTTCACCATATATCCCGAGAACGATTCCATCATATGGTTCGGCAACCGCGGCTATGGCGCCTTCCGTCTCAACACCCGCACGGAAGAATTGACATCCGTCCGCCTCGACCGGATAAACGACAATCAGACCCTGAATGACATTTTCTCCATAGCGCAGGACGAAAACGGCAACTTCTGGTTCGGCACAAGTTACGGCCTCGTCCGGCAGGGAGCCGAAGGGGACAACCTCATATTCAACGAGCAGAACGGTCTGCCGAACAATACAATACACGGAATACTGAAAGACCGCCGCGGAGATCTTTGGCTCAGTACTAATTTCGGGCTCGTTAAATTCGATCCGCGGTCGTACACCTTCCTGACTTTCGGACAGAACTGGGGCCTCGATGTAGTGGAGTTCAGCGACGGGGCCTATTACAGCACTGCGGATGACGGGTTACTGCTGCTTGGCGGCATCAACGGTTTTGTCGCCGTGCAAGACAACAGCTATTACAGCCGCAGTGAATTTCTGCCTCCGATTATGCTCAACGCCATTACGGTGCTTGGCGAAGAGGCTAATATTTACGATTTTCTCGACTCTCCGCGTTCTGCCGCCATTGGGCAGTATGACAGGCAAAAAACCCGAAAAAAACCTCTCCTTCGGCTCGATCATAACCAGAACTTTTTTTCCGTCTCTTTCATAGGTCTCGACTACATAAACGGCTCGAATTACACCTACCTCTATATGATAGAGGGGCTCAACGATACGTGGATAGACAATGGCCCGAGCAACACCATTCATTTCACCGACATAACCCCCGGGGAATATAACCTGCTAATAAAATACCGCAACCGCGAGGCCGGGATCGAAAGTCCCGCCCACCAGCTGACCATCAGGGTCGACCCGCCCTGGTACCTTTCTGGTGCGGCCTATGCTTTTTATTCGGCTATTATGCTCCTGGGTGTGTTTTTCATCATCCGGGCGCTGGTTCTCAGGAGCGAACGGCGCAGGGAAAAAATGCTCGACAATATAAGGCAGGAGCACCAGAAGGAGGTCTACGAATCCAAGCTCAAGTTCTTTACCAACATTGCCCATGAGTTCTGCACCCCGCTAACGCTTATCCACGGCCCGTGCGAGAGGATTATCCAGTACCGCAACTCCGACCCCTTCATCACCAAATATGCGGGACTTATACAGCGCAATGCCGAAAGGATGAACGATTTGATCCAACAGCTCATTGATTTTCGAAGGATAGAAACGGGCAACAAGCCCCCTATGGTCGAGCGGATCGCCATAACCGACCTTGCCGGCAATATTTTCGACAATTTCACCGAACTTGCCGAAAGCAGGGATATAATCTACGAGAAGAAGATCGAGCAGGCCCTGATATGGAACAGCGACACCAATTTTCTGGAGACTATCCTGACCAATCTCCTTTCCAATGCCTTCAAATACACTCCGCGCGGCGGGTCGGTAAGGCTCGTGGTAAAAACCGCCGGGGATAACCTGAAGGTGATCGTTTCGAATACCGGGAAGGGTATAAAAGCGGAAAATATCGACAAGGTATTCGACCGTTATAGCATCCTCGAAGATTTCGAGAACCAGAACGAGAATGCCAAAACACGCAACGGACTGGGGCTTGCCATCTCATACAGCATGATACAGCTGTTGGGCGGGGACATAAGCGTCAATAGTGTCGTAAACGAACATACGGACTTTACCGTTACCCTGCCTCGTCTGCCGGTGAGCCAGCAACAGGACAACGTCACCACCATCATGAACCAGATAAACCAGATCGGGGAGCAGCAGGAAGAAATAGAGCTTCCCCGCTACGGCTTCGACAAAACCCGCCCCACCATCCTGATTGTGGACGACGAAAAAGAGATGCTCTGGTTTATATGCGAGATATTCGCGCAGGAATATAACGTGATCCCGGTGCAGAAATCCCTCGAGGTCGAAAAGATACTTGCGGAAATGCATCCGAGCGTAATCATCTCGGATATTATGATGCCCGGTATAGACGGCATCTCGCTCACGCGCCAGATTAAGCGCAACCCCAACACCTCACACGTTCCCATCATCCTCATATCCGCGAAACACCAGGTCGAGGAGCAGATAGAGGGGCTCGATGCCGGGGCCGAGATGTATATCACCAAGCCTTTTAATATCGATTACCTCAAAATTTTCGTAAAGCACCTGATAAACCGCAAAGAGACCCTCAAGGAGTATTTCAGCTCCCCGCTCAGCGCCTACGAACTCACCGAGGGGAAACTCACACACATCGAGCACCGTAAATTCATCCAGAAGGTACTGGAGATAATTAACGGCAACATAATAAACAAGGAACTTTCGGCCAAATTCATCGCCGACCGGCTGAATATGAGCAGCCGCCACCTCTACCGCAAGATCAATGAGATCGGTGCTCAAAGCCCGGCCGAGATGATCCGGGAATGCAGGCTGCATATCGCGCAGGATCTTTTGAAAAATACGAAGCTTACGATCGACGAGATAATTTTCAAGTCGGGATTTGCCAACCGGGGGCCCTTCTTCAAGGCCTTCAATGAAAAATACGGCTGTACGCCAAAAGAATTCAGGGAAAAAAATTCACAGGTTTAGCGTAATATGTAACTTGCAATTGTTTTACGAAGATTGAAGAAACAAATATTTGTTCGAAAGGTAAGGTGGTCTGACTTTCCGGTAAGAATAAATCGAAGAGCCGGTACGGGCGATCCAAGTGGTCGGCCATACAGGCTCGAAACAAACCTATTAAACTTATACGAAAATGAAAAAACTGCTTTTCATGCCGCTCTTTCTGGCATGTGCCTTCGCGGCATCCGCACAATGGACGCCAGCCGGCGACAGGATCAAAACCCCCTGGGCCGATGAGGTAGACCCGGCCAACGTGCTGCCCGAATATCCCCGTCCCATTATGGAGCGGGAACGTTGGGTTAACCTGAACGGTCTATGGAATTACTCCATACTTCCCGTCGATTCGAACACCCCGTCCGCATTCGACGGCAAAATATTGGTTCCCTTCCCGGTTGAGTCGAGCCTTAGCGGGGTGGGACGCACCGTGGGCGAAGAGAATGTGGTGTGGTACGAACGGGAATTTTCCGTTCCCGCCGCATGGAAAGGCGAGAGGGTACTGCTCCATTTCGGCGCCGTGGACTGGTATGCCACCGTATGGGTGAACGGCATCCGCGTCGGTGAACACAAGGGCGGGTTTACCCCCTTTTCATTCGACGTTACCCAGTGCCTGAATGCCAAAGGAGCCAATAATCTTGTTGTCAAGGTGTGGGATCCTACCGACAAAGGCCCACAGCCGCGCGGCAAACAGATCGTCAACCCGCACGGCATCTGGTATACCCCCGTCACGGGTATATGGCAGACCGTCTGGCTCGAGCCCGTTCCCGCGGCATATATAGAATCGGTAAGGAATGTTCCCGACATAGACCGTGGCATTATTACCGTAATACCTGAAGTTAAAGGCACGGCGGCGGGCCTGGTGGAAGTGAACGTCACCTTCGACGGAGCTCCGGTGGCGGCCGCCAAAGCACTCGTGGGCCAGCCGGTGGAGATTTACATCCCCGATGCAAGATTGTGGTCTCCGGAAGCTCCGAATTTGTATGACATGGAGGTTAAACTTCTCGCGAACGACAAGGTCGTGGATAAGGTAAGGAGCTATTTCGGAATGAGAAAATACTCCATCGGGCGTGATGCACAGGGGGTGGTACGCCTCCAACTCAATAATAAAGATTGCTTCCATTTCGGCCCCCTCGACCAGGGATGGTGGCCCGACGGGCTATATACCGCCCCCACGGATCAGGCGCTGCTTTACGACATCCGAAAGACAAAGGATTTCGGCTACAATATGATACGCAAGCATGTTAAGGTGGAACCTGCCCGCTGGTACACCCACTGCGACCGTGAGGGGATCATCGTATGGCAGGATATGCCCAACGGCGACCGCGGCCCCGAATGGCAGATGTACCGATATTTCGACGGGGCGGAAATCGTGCGTTCGGCCGAATCCGAAGCCATATACCGCAAGGAGTGGAAGGAGATCATGGACTACCTCCAGCCCTACCCCTCCATCGGAGTATGGGTTCCTTTCAACGAAGCCTGGGGCCAGTTCAAGACCGCGGAGATTGTTGAGTGGACAAAGAGTTACGATCCTTCAAGGCTGGTAAACCCGGCCAGCGGTGGCAACCACTACCCCGTCGGGGATATTCTCGACCTCCACAAATATCCTTCGCCCGAGATGTTCCTCTACGACGGGCAGAGGGCTACCGTATTGGGTGAGTACGGGGGTATCGGCCTCGTACTGCCCGACCACCTCTGGGAAAAAGACCGCAACTGGGGATATGTCCAGTTCAACAATCCCAAAGAGGTTACCGACGAGTATGTAAAATATGCCCAGGATCTTATTACCCTCATCCCGGCGGGTTTCTCGGGAGCGGTATATACCCAGACGACCGACGTCGAAATGGAAGTTAACGGGCTCATTTCCTACGACCGTAAAGTTATAAAAGTCGAAGAAGACCGTATCCGGGAGATAAACCGGAAAGTGATCGACACCTTGAAATAAACTCCAACGGAAAGCGAGTACAAAAGGCAGCGAAGTTTTCGCTGCCTTTTGTATGCCCCCATTCACGCACCGGCTCTTTAACACTTTGGTAAAAAATAATATCTTTGTGTAAATTTCCTTCATACATTACTAAAACAAACTGAATAACTTGAAAACTTCACGTTCTAAATCCCTGAACCCGCTGCGCTGGGTGCCGACGCTCTATTTCGGGATGGGTTTGCCCTTCGTAATGGTGCAGCTCGTTTCGGTGCTGATGTTCTCCGATGTGGGGGAGGGCACGCTGTCCGATGCGAAGATAGCATTCTGGACATCGCTCATTATCCTGCCCTGGAGCCTCAAACCCCTGTGGAGCCCCTTCCTGGAAATGTTCAAGACAAAGAAATACTTTGTCGTGGGTACGCAGATGATTACCGGTATCTGCTTTGCGTTGGTGGCCCTGAGCCTTCCGCTACCGGGATTTTTCACCTATGCGATAGCCATTATGGGTATAATCGCTTTCAGCGGCGCCACGCACGACATCGCCGCAGACGGCATATATATGAACGAACTCGACACCAAAACCCAAGCCCAGTATATCGGCTGGCAGGGTGCTTTCTTCAATATCGCCAAGGTGGTCGCCGCCGGAGGCCTGGTATTTCTGGCCGGCATACTGAAGGATAAAATGGGCGGCCCGGTCAACGCATGGATGCTCATTATGGGCATCAGCGCGGGGATAATGATCCTGCTCAGCCTGTGGCACAGCCGGGCACTACCCACGGGTGGAGGTGTCACAAATAAGATAAACTCCGCGAAGGAGGGTTGGGAATCTTTCGTGAGGGTCTTCGTTACCTTCTTCCAGAAGAAATACATCGCCTTTTATATTATATTCATAATCCTGTACAGGCTGGCCGAAGGGCTTGCGATAAAAATACTTCCACTTTTCCTCAAGGCTCCTGCCCAGGATGGCGGCCTGGGTCTGGAAGTGAGCCAGATCGGTCTTATAAACGGAACGTTCGGGACGGTTGCCTTTATCCTCGGCTCGATATTGGCCGGCTATTATATTTCGGCCCGTGGGCTGCGCAGAACCCTCTTTTTTCTCTGCTGCGCCATCAACCTGCCTTTCCTCATTTACCTGTTGCTGGCTACCTTCCAGCCTTCGAATATCTATCTGATCGGTTCGGCGGTAGTCTGTGAATATTTCGGGTACGGGTTCGGGTTCGTGGGTCTTACTCTTTTTATGATGCAGCAGGTAGCACCCGGACAGCACAAAATGGCACACTACGCTTTCGCTTCCGGAGTGATGAACCTCGGCTATATGTTCGCGGGTATGGTCAGCGGCTATTTGAGCGATGCGCTGGGCTACCGGATGTTCTTTGTCGTGGTTGCCGTAGCGATGATCCCGGCACTGGTTGTCTCCCGAATAATCCCGTTCAAATACCCCGACAGGGAAGAATCCGAAGGGGGAATACTATCGGAAGAGATAAAGTAGCGATCCCCGGCATAATAAAAAGGATGGAGGTGAGTATTAGCCTCCATCTTTTTTTATTAGCTTCGCATACTATTCCCAGATAGTATCTACCGTATACACTTCCAGCTCCTTTATCCGAATATCGTTGCCCCAAAAGATATAACCCTGAGGTGCATCCCAGCGGGGATTTCTTTCCATAGAGTAGGAATAGACACCGCCGTCCACAAAAACCTCAATAGAAGTGCGGTCTATATAAATTTCCGCAGAGAGTTCCATGCTCGTCATATCCTGGGGCGAGTAGAACATCCCGCCGAGTGTATTGGAGTTCAGGTCGTAGTCTATAATATTCTGTCCTTCGAGGGCGAGCCCCGCCCCCGTAGCATGGGACAATTCTATCCTCGCTCTTATCACCAGCCTGTCCGCGGCATAATAGGGTCTCATAACCTCGTTGGCCTCTGCAGCCGTGAGGTCCTCCCATTGGCCTAAAGACTCCAGCAGACGCTCTGTTTCCCTAACGGGGACACTGTAAAGCCTCGGGCCCTCTTTCGTGGTGCGAAGGGTAAGCTCCGTGGGAAGAAGCATCAACCCGTTGAACGGCATACCGCTATGGTCGATCCTTCCCCACCCTATCTGGATACGCCTACCGTCTTCGGCCGGAATATTGGAAAAAGTTTGGGCGGCATAGAGCGCTCCCGATGTGTAGTAGTACTTGCCGTGGAGTGGAGTGAATACCCTGCCGTCGAAATCTCCCAACATATATGTTCCCGATGCGCCGTACATGACCCACATGGTATTGTTGGGGTCACCGTCGACCGGTAGTTCGAACAGCTCGGGGCACTCCCAGAATCCCGTTATGTGGCTCTGGTAGCTCCAATTCTTCAAATCGGTGGATATGTAAATGGAATGGCCGTCCCGCTCGTTCAAAAGCAGCACCCAATGGCCGGCTGGTTCGTACCGAAAGACTTTGGGATCGCGCGTGTCACGGCTGTTCCATTTTTCCTTCGAATCTATCACAGGATTGCCTTCGTATTTTGTCCAAGTCCGCCCCTTGTCGAGGCTGTATGCCATGCACTGCACCTGCCGCTGGTCGGATGCGGCGGTATAGAATGCTATCATGGCAGGCTCCCCGCCGCAGTTGTAACCCGCCGTATTATTGTGGTCGATAACGGCGGAGCCGGAGAACATGGTGCCCAGATCGTCCGGATAGAGGGCTTCGGGAAGTTCTTCCCAATGGATAAGATCGCGGCTCACCGCATGGCCCCAATGCATATTCTCCCACTCGCGCTCAAAGGGATTATGCTGGAAGAAGAGGTGGTATTCACCATCGTGCCACACAAGTCCGTTCTGGTCGTTGATCCATCCCCGGCGGGCGGTGAAGTGGTACCCGGGCCGAAGCAGCTCCCGGTATAGGGACTCTTGGTCATGAATCCCATCGTCCTGGTAAATTTTCGCCAGACCCGCCGGGTCGCCGTCGTAAGTTATGGTTACCGTTTTACCCATAAACTCTTCCATATCACAAAAAACCCAATAGTCGGCATAATCGTCCGCTGTGAGTCTTAGCACGAAAGACCGCCGGGGCTCCCCGTCGACCGTAAGGGTCATACGGCCCCCCTCTTCGAGGTGGGAAACCGGCAAATTAAGGTACCGTTTAGTTACATCGAGTGTTACCTCGGCCGGCCGGGCCGTCGGTATACCCGATAATGTAATGCATATCGTAGCCAATAGGATTTTACGGTTCATCGGTTCGGGGTTTGCGGATTATTCGTCGTCTTTATTATTTCGAGCAATTTTTCAAGGACGGCGTCCTTTCCCGTCAGATATTGGGAAGCTATGTAAGGAATCGGAATATCCGGGCTTACCACCCCGTCCGCCGCCCGGGTAAATTCGTCGAATTCCACGGTAGATATTCCGGTGGGACATAGCAGGGTCGAGGCAATATCCTCGCCGCCGACCACCTCACCGTACCGAAGGGCATTGCGTCTGAGGGGTTCGCCGGCGATCTTGGCGGCTCCGTTGTATTGCAGGATATTTACGAATGAAGCCGCGATGGAACCGGTATCCTTACTGGCCAATATGTAGTAATTCATTCCGTCGACATACATCTTCCGATCGGTCGGGAAGCTGGCGACAAATTCGTCCTGCGGCATATCCACCACCGTTCCCATCATATCTTCGGTAAGGAATCCATAATTACCCAGAGTCTTGTCCGAGACCTTGATCCTCTGTCCGCGCATATATTCGATCCGGGGTTTGTCTACAAATATCGAGAGCAGCTTATCGAAGTTATGCCCGCTGCCGCCCCCGTTGCGCCTCACGTCTATTACCACGTTGTTTATTCCCTGTTGCTTGAAATCGAGGATCGCCTTATGGACAGTTTTTATAAGGTGGCCGTTGTGCGGATAGAATCGCCGTAACTGGATATATCCGGCCCCGGCATCTTCATAAGTTGTTATGTTATAGAAGTTCCGCATCGTATATCTTAGCTGTTCCTTCTCCTGTAAACCCGGCGTTTCGATTTCCACGATGATTCCATCTCTCTCCAGTATGACTTCGAACCTGTCTACCGCAAAACCGTAATAATAATATATCATCAACATTGCGGGCCAAATGTACCTGTCGGTATAATTGTACTTCAGGTATTCGGGAACAGTCACCCCGTTGATGGTGACCACCCTGTCGCCCACGCGGAACAACGGATCGAAACTGCGGCCGACCACCAGCGTATCCTCGATCAAAATACAGTCGAAAGGAAGCCTCCGGTTGCCCGGGTCTTTGTACACCTTTCGTGCGTTTTTATAGTGATCCGCTGATGCCAGCGGTACCGGGAATACCCTGTAATGGGGGTCTTCTTCCCAGAGCCGGTCGAACCAGGGACGCCATATGTAAAAGTAATCCGCCGTTAGCAGCGTATCGCTTCCGTGCTCCCTTCGGCGCCGGTTCACTTCCTCCAATATCACTCGCTGCTCGTGCGGATCGAACAGCCCGTCGAAGGCAGGATGCTCCGGGACGGTCGGCAACTGCGTCCAGTCATGCGGCTGAACCGTTACCAAATCCAATATCTTCAGCGACCGGTTCTCTATGGAGACTTCCCTCTCCCGGCGGAGCTGCCGCAGGCTGTCCGGTGCAGAGGGCTTTTTTGCCTCCGCCGAAAATATTACAGCAGCGAAAATTAAATAAATGATCGGTTTTTTCATGGGCATTGTTTTAGCTATCTCTTTTTATCGATAGTAGGAATTTCATCGGTCTGCGCAGCATCGAGGTTTCCGCTCCAAAGGTACTTACGGGTTTCTCGCACCAGCACTCCGGAGAGAAATATAAGTGCGACAAGGTTGGGAATTGCCATAAGCGCATTCATGCTATCCGCTATGTCCCATACCATTTTAAGGTTTACGACGGCCCCGAAAAATATCGCGGCGACCCAGAAAATGCGGTAAAAGTAGATCGACCGCTTTCCCCCGAGGTATTGGATCGACTTTTCGGCGTAGTAAGACCAACCGAGTATAGTGGAGAATGCGAAGGTAAGGATCCCCACGGAAAGGATAATAGGGCCTGCAACCGGTATCTGGTCGAAAGCGGCTTTGGTCAGGGCGGCCCCGTGGGTATGGTCTATGGCCGGATTGGCAATTATACTGCTCACCAATACCAAGCCCGTCAGGGCGCAAATTACCACCGTATCCCAGAATGTTCCCGAAGCCGAGACGAGCGCCTGGCGGACGGGATTGCGGGTTTGGGCGGCGGCGGCCACTATGGGGGCGGAGCCCATCCCCGACTCGTTGGAAAACAGCCCGCGGGCGATACCGTACCGGGCTGCCATCATAATCGTGCTTCCGACAAAACCGCCTCCGGCGGCCCTCGAACTGAATGCCGATCTGAGGATCAGCGAAAATGTTTCGCCGATAAAGGCCGAATTCATGATAAGAATCGTTATACAACCCAGAACATAGAAAACCGCCATAAAAGGCACCAGCAGCGAGCAAACCCGCGATATTCCCTTCAGCCCGAACAGGATCACACCCGCCACGAGTCCGGCAACGATACCCCCGGTCACATATCGCGGTATGCCCCATGTCTGGCCCAACAGCATGGAGATCGAATTGGACTGTACCGTATTTCCGATTCCGAAAGCGGCAAAAGCCGTGAACACTGCGAAGAGTACGCCAAGCCATCTCATTTTCAATCCACGCTCGAGAACATACATCGGGCCGCCGATAATTTCCCCGTCGGGACTCTTTACGCGGTATTTTACGGCCAGAAGGCTCTCGCCGTATTTGGTGGCTATGCCGAACACTCCGGTGATCCAACACCAGAAAACGGCTCCCGGCCCGCCGAGCGATACCGCCGTGGCGACCCCGACAATATTCCCCGTGCCGATGGTCGCAGCCAGGGATGTGGCCAGGGCTGAGAAATTGCTTATATCGCCAGTGGAGCCTTTGTCTTTTTTTACCGAAAGGCGGATCGCCCTGCCGATATAGCGCTGGGGAAAACGCAAACGCACGGTAAGGTAGATATGCGTGCCCAGAAGAAGGACTACCATCGGCCAGTCCCACAGGAAAGAGGCTATCCCGGCTGCGATTCCTTCCATCCCGTCAGTGTTGTCCCGGATAGGGTTCTACCATACACCGCCGGGCCCATTCGCCGTAGCGGGCGACCATCTCTTCGAGAACCTGCGGATATTCCGCGGCGACATCCCGGAGTTCGGTTCGGTCTTCGTCGAGGTTATAAAGCTCCCAGGGAGAGTCGATCCCCTGGCGGACGATCTTCCACCCCTCACGCGAGATGAATGCCCGCTCGTTGAAGTGTTCGAAGCCGAGATAATCGTGGCCCTCCCGCCGGCCGGTTTTTAGGAGCGGAACGAGACTTTTGCCTTCGAGCGGAATGATCTGGTTTCCGTCGAACCGGGAAGGGTACCGGGCTCCCGCCAGGTCGATACAGGTAGCCATGATGTCCATTACATGGCCCATACCATCCGTCACCCCTCCCCTTTCGCCGGCCGGGATTCCTGCGGGCCAGTGGGCGATCATAGGGGTGCAGATCCCGCCGTCGAAGGATTTGGCCTTCCAGAAACGGAACGGTGTATTGGCCACGTTCGCCCACCGTGCTCCGATCGAGGCATAGGTATTCTGCGGGCCGGGAAGCACCTCCTTATTTACGGGGTATATGATACCCTCGCCGTCGCGCGTCATATCCGGACGGTCGTTCTCACCCGGGGAGTAAAGCTGGCACTCCTCGTTACTGCATCCGTTGTCCGACAGGAAAAGGATAAGGGTATTTTCGAGCTGTCCGTTCCGCTCGAGCGCGGCGATCAGTTCTCCGATCCCACGATCCTTCCGGTCGACCATGGCCGCAGGAACGGCCATCGCCCGGGCATCCCACTCGGTATGTGGGTTATCTTCCCACCGGTCGTCGAACTGGCGCGGGGAGAGAAAATCCTCCTGTCCGGCGAAAATCCCGAGCTCCTCGATCCTCCGGTAGCGGCTGTTACGGATAGCCTCCCAGCCCGCGGTATAGGTATCTTCGTATTTGGCAATATCCTCCGGCAGAGCATGGAGCGGCCAGTGGGGCGCAGTATAGGAAAGGTAAAGGAAGAACGGGTCTTCCGACCTGCAGTAGCGGTCGACATAGGCTACGGCCGAATCGGAAAGGGCCCTGGTAATATAATAGTCGTCGGGAACCGAGACCACCGGCTCCTCGCCGTTGACAAGGCTGAACGGGTCGAAATAGTCCACCACCCCGTATATCGTCCCGTAGAAGTCGTCGAAGCCGCGGCGGGTTGGATAGTTCGATTTGTCGGCGAATTCTTCATAGTAGACATGGTGGGCGAGCCACTCCCGCTGGTCTTCCCGAAGAGGTGTCTCCGCCACATGCCATTTTCCTACCATGCCGGTGCGGTAGCCCGCGTCCTTCATTACCTCCGCGATTGTCACCGCATTTTTGGAAAGGGTGCCGCGGTACCCCGGAAGCCCGTCGTCGAAGGTCATACGGCCGATGCCCGCCTGATGCTGGTACAGCCCGGTGAGCAGACTGGCCCGCGTCGGACAGCTTCGGCTGGCATTATAAAATCTACTGAACCGCAGTCCGTTGGCAGCGAGGGCATCGAGGTTGGGGGTTTCTATCTCCCCGCCGTAGCATCCCAGGTCGGAATATCCAAGGTCGTCGGCTAGTATAACGATGACGTTGGGTCTTTAGGCGGCGTTATTTTCACCGGCCGCCGCGGTGTGACTC
>JAJBVJ010000287.1 GCA_020859875.1 Rikenellaceae bacterium | reverse complement strand
ATACATTATCATGGACAAATTAGTAAATCAGATTAACGAACAGATTGCAGTTTTCACTGAAAATGCAAAGCTCCAGGTAGAAAAAGGCAACAAGGCAGCCGGTACCCGCGCCCGCAAAGCTGCTCTGGAACTTTCCAAACTTATGAAAGACTTCAGGAAAGCATCTGTTGAGGCTTCTAAAAAATAAATTTTTATATAGCCCGACTTAAATTAAGATTAAACGCCTGCCCGGTTGCCGCGGCAGGCGCTTTTTATGTTTCTTCTTATAATAGCTTATATTCTCTTCCATAGGGTTCCCGCCTTCGGGCGGAGGCGCTTTAGAATCTCTCTACACCGTATCGCTCCGGATCGAACCGCAGCCCCTTTGATTCCATCAGGCGTATATCCTCTTCGCCCAAGCCGCTGCGCATAATGTCCACCGCAATATCGTCGTCCGTAACGTAAAGGCGGTCGGACGGAAGGAACGTTGGGCAGGTCCACGCAAAAGATCGGTCGATGTAATTTTCGCTCTCGAGGAAAGCGAGCCCCGCCATCGTATGGAATACCTCGCCCGTCGAGGCGGCTTTGATAGAGTTATCCTCAATTATGTCCGCAATGTCGGGAAAGTGGATGTTATAGTCTTCGGAAAGCCAAATGAATGCCGGAACATGGAGCTGGTAATATGTGGTGCTGGGCGAGGCATGAAGGAAGCGGTTGCGGCTGTCGTCCATAACATCCTCGCCGTGGTCGGAAATGTATAGCATTGCCGAGACGACATCCGTCCGCTGTAACAGGCCGATGATCTCGGATAGCACATAGTCCGTATAATAAATGGAGTTGTCGTATGCATTGAGCAGGGCCTCGCGGTTGCCCGGGGAGATCTTGGTCGTCTCGTCCGGGGAAAACTTTGCGAACTCTCTGGGATAGCGTTTATAGTGCTGTGCATGAGAACCGTAGGTATGGATAATTACAAGGAGGTTGGAATCGGTGGAGCCGAGAATATTCTGAAGGTGCGGCAGCACCTCCCCGTCGAACTGCTGCACGGCCTTGCGCGTGCGAGGTGTCGCATAGATTACGGTGTCGGACTGCGCCGTAAGGTGGTCGGTCAGCGAGCGGTTAGCAGGCTGGTTAGTGATGAATGCGGTGTAAAATCCCGCTTCACTAAATAGGGCGGGGAGACCCTTTACATGGTAAATCCTATCATAGGAGTGGGCTGCGGCTGCCGAAAGAATTATGGGCACACTTTTGTGGGTGGTATTGCTCTGGGTAAATACGTCCGCCATCGGGATGAGTCCAGAGGTGGTGTCGAGCCTGGGTGTGGTTTGACGCCCGTAGCCGTAGAGGCTCCATGAATGGGCCCGGGATGCCTCGCCGATTACCAGGACGTAGATTTCCCTCTTCCCGGAGGTTCGATCCCTCTTTACATCGAAAGAGAAATCCTCGATGTTGGAGGGGTAATTTTTTGCCATCCACCACCTCTCCACCGAAAGTCCCATATTGTGGACGACATTGAACGGGAAGATGTGTTTGTTAAGAGCGAAATTGCGGTTTGCCCGGAAGGATGCAAGGGCAAACACGGTGCCGGCGACCACCAGCACTATTCCCGCTGCGACGCCCCTTTTGCGCTCCCTGTGGGTGAGGGTGTAACGGATGCTCCGGCTCTCGAGTCCCTGTTGTTCTTTGAGTTTCTCCTTTCGGTTCTTCCCGGTGGATATCACCGCCCATACGATCACCGGAATATACAGCACACAGACGATTACCACCGCCGGGTATATACCCGAGAGGAGTTCCCCCGCCTCGGAAGCGTTAGTGGTGACAAGGTTGGTGAACATGTCCACCGCAATGATCGAATTGCCGAACAGGTAACTGATTACCAGTTGGAATGCACACAATACCATGATGGGAATCCCCCAAAGGATCATCCTGGCGGGATTGGGCGAAATCATGCACCAGAGAAGGGCTAATCCGACAGGAATAAGCAGCGATGCTACGACGGTCGTGGCGCGGTATGGCTCGGTAACGGCAAGTACGACATTGGGAACGAGGCATACAGCCGTGAAGAGTAATATCAACAGCCATGCGGTACGGATATTCTTTCCATCAGAATGCCTCATTAATGCTGAATATAAACCCGGACTCTCCTTTACCGAATCCGTAGTCGAGCCTCACGTTTACCTTATTCTTAAATTCCCACCGGAACCCGAGCCCGTAATTGGGAAGCGTCCGGGATGCCTTGAAGTCGGAAACCCTATCAAAAACATTGCCGGCTCCCCCCCACACCGCAACACCGATCCTGCGCCATAGCCACTGGCGAAGTTCGGCCTGCAATTCGACCAGTCCCTTGTCGCGGTACCGTCCCTCGTAATATCCCCTCATCCGATGCTGTCCGCCCAGCAGGGCCAGTTGGGTCCAGGGGACGTTACCCTTATTGTAGACCCCGTGGAGGTCGTAGGCGAGGGTGCCCCCCTTCCATACCGGATGGTAGAAGTCGACAGTGAGCTCCGTACGGTTGAAGTGTGGTGAATTGCCGGTAATTCCGGGAAAGAAAACGTTTTCGGCCTTTACATACCATCCCCGTCCGGGTGCCGTAATGTAATCGCGCGAGTCGTACATAAGGAAAAGTCCGTAGCCGTTGTTCGTATATTTGCGGTGCTGTCCGTGCAGATAAGAGATACCGTCGGTGTCGAAATCTTTTCCCTTGATGAAATCGAAGCCGGCGTTGATACCTCCGTAAAAATCGGGGAGGAACCGGTACATGAAATCGACCTTCACCGAGGCCTGCTTGCGGACGAAGTCGGTCTTGTTGGAATCGTCCCTTCCCATTTTATAACCGATACCCCAGAAATCGGTGGGCATCGAAGAGAAGGTTGTCCTGTAATCGATCCTGTATTTGCCGCCGTCCAGAAAGGTATAGCCTCTTATACCGACCAGGTAGAATCCCGAGGTGGTAATGTCTCCGAAAACGGAAATATTCGAGGGCTGGGTGGTAAGGTCGGTGCGGTCGAGGCGGTAGAATCCCGAGGCCATAAGCCCAAGCCCGAATTTAACATTGTCGGAGTAGTGGGGCCCTCCGATGAAACCTACGTCTATCTTCTTTTCCCGGGTTTTATCGATATTTGAGTCCCGGAAATAATTTCCCACCCGCCGCCAGAACCCCGGGCGGGGCGGCTCCGGTGCCGGGAGCTCGATCTGGTCGTAGTAATAGGATGCGTAGGTGGCACTGTCCCGGTTCGCAGGGGCGGGCGGATCGCCCTGGGCGGAAACCGAGCATGGTAAACAAACGGCGATATGGAGTGCCAGTAAAACGATTTTCTTCAAGATCGGGTCAAGAGTTTGGGTTTTACATATATTTTTCCACCACTTCGAAAAATTCCTTCTGTTCGGCTTTGCCGAGTTTGCCTTTTTTGATCCAGACCAGCTCCCGGTCGCGGCTAACGAGTATTATGGTAAACAGGTTGTTGACATCGCCCAGCTGCCAGGCATCGCGCAGGATATGGTCGGGGTCGGTGTATATTACCACGTCGTTCTTTTTCTCCTTTTTTCTGATCGCGGCACGCACCACCCCATTGGGGAGCATCGGGGCATCTTTTAGGTTTATTATTCCGAAGCAGTACATATTGTCGCTAACGATATGGTTATCTTCGAGGTAATCCGTAAACTCCTTATTCTGGTTACCGTGGTCGGGATCGACATAAAAAATAAGCAGGTGTTTTTCCCCGAAGTAGGGAAGGGGAACCGGATTGTCATGGCTGTCCCTGATCGTAACAGCGGGCAGTTGAGCAGAGGCTTCAAGGCCGCACAGGGCCACAACAGCGAGTAGAAGGATCTTTTTCATAACGGTAATCGGATGCAAATTTAGCGTTTAACAATTTCTTAACCTATCCCTTTTGTCCTTAAATATGGCAATAAATGGGGTGGAGGCTTACGATCCGCTGCAAAAATCCGTTCATTTTATAATATAGAACCGCACCCCACTGCAAAATGGCATTATAGGTGCAACCCGGATATTAAACCTCAAATATATCGTTATGAAAAGAATAGTATTGATAAGACACGGCGAGAGCGTATGGAACCGGGAGAACCGTTTTACCGGATGGACCGATGTCGACCTTACCGCCGAGGGAGTAGCCGAGGCGTACAAGGCCGGTGACCTGTTGCTCGAAAACGGTTTCACTTTCCAGATGGCATTCACCTCTTACCTGAAGAGGGCCATAAAGACACTCGACTGCGTGCTCGACCGGATGAACCTCGACTGGCTGCCGGTGGAGAAAAGCTGGCGGCTGAACGAAAAGCATTACGGCGCTCTGCAGGGGCTGAACAAAGGTCAAACAGCGGAAAAATACGGGCCCGAACAGGTGCTCCTGTGGCGCCGCAGCTACGACGTGGCTCCCGACCCGCTAGGCCATCAGGATCCGCGCAACCCCCGTTTCGATGTAAGATACAAGGATGTCCCCTCGGGAGAACTTCCGCTCACCGAATCGCTCAAAGATACGATCGACCGCCTGATGCCCTACTGGAAGGAGCGGATATTCGCCTCCCTCGGCCGGTTCGACAACATAGTGGTCACCGCCCACGGCAATAGTCTGAGAGGTATCGTGAAAACCCTCAAGGGAATCGGCGACCAAGATATAGTAGGGGTCAACATACCCACGGCCGTTCCCTATGTTTTCGAATTCGACGACCGGCTGAAGCTCCGCTCGGACTACTATCTGGGCGATCCGGAGGAAATACAAAAGAAGGTCCATTCTACGGCCAGCGTCAAATGATCCGATAAAATAGCATTAAAAGGCGTAAAAATAGTCTGAAAAGTCTGAAAATAGGGTTATTTTGATATATTTGCGGGCAGTACAAAGATTGTACTGCCCGCAAATATTATGAATTACATAAAAGTAACCATTATGAGATTAAAGACATTTTTATTGCTTACTATTGCCCTTGGGCTGCATGTTTCATGTTCGGCGGATAAGAGAAGTCCCGCTGCCGATTTGCCGATAGCCGTCCATCCGTCGATCCATACCCGGGCAACGGAAACGGCATTCGAGCAGGGAGATAAAATAGGCGTCACGATAAAACTGGACGGGGAGGCTACGGCATATAAAACCAACGCCGAATTGACCCATAACGGAAGCTATTTCGTCTCACAAGAGATCAAATGGTATTCGGAAGACGTGGCTTCGACCTTCGAAGCATACCACCCTTTCGATGAAAACTATTCCAAAAGTTTTTCCGTGGTGCAAGACCAGTCCACTACGGGATATTACGAGTCCGACCTTCTTCTGGCCTATGCCGAGAATGTGAAACCCAATGTGAACGGGGTTTCTCTAACATTCGTCCACTGTATGTCCCGGCTGATCGTCCGTATCGACAACCAGTCCCAGCACGATATTTCCGCCGTACGGATCAGAAATACCCGTGGGGATGTGACGGTAAATCCCTCCCTGAAGACGGCGACGGTGAAGGTATTTTCCAATACAATCGAGATAAGTGCCCAGAAGATCGACAGCGATATCTTCCGGGCAATCCTGGCTCCCCAGGAGGCTGCTATCGAGATAGAGATCGAGAACGAATTGGGCACGACGGTAACCAAAACGTTCAAAACCATCTCCATGTCGGGCGGTGAAAGCTACACGGCAAATGTCACGGTGTCTGACGATTTCGATATTTCCGATTACCAGATCACATCCGACGGACAGATCGAAGGATGGGAAGACGGCGGCGACCTTACCGGAGAGTAATCCCCTTAGAGAAACTCTCGGGCGGCCAAAATCTCCAGATATTTCTCGAATGTCTTGACCCGGGTGGAGGCATAGAGTTTTTTATCCACGGCGCCCACCGGGATTATTCCCTGCGGGGTTACGGCGAATATTTCGTCCATCTCCCCGAGCGAATCGGCCGGCAGTGCTTTCTCGGTTATCGCCAGGTGTGCCGCCGTGCAGATTTCGATACCCAGCAGCCGCTCCACGCTTTGGGGAGATTGTTTTTCGGCATCGGCGACCCAGACCCCGTTGCCGGATATACAGAAAAGGGGATTATCTCCCATTGAAACAGCATAGCCTCCGTAATCGACCGTGATCGCTTCGTCGAACCCTTCTCCCCTGGCGAATGAGCGGGCAAAAGTATGGCAGAGACGGCCGGCCGAAGTTTTGAAAGCCGGGAAAGGCACCTCGTAGGTCAGAGGGCGGGCCGTAACGGACTTGTGCCATATGCGGTAGCCGGAATAGACAAGTGGCCCTTCGTAGAGGATAAAAATGCGGGGTTCGCCCGTGGCCGGATCGGGCGCCGCGGCTATTCTTACCGTATTGCTTCCCGCCGGGGCATTGGCCCGGTAAAGCAGACTGGCTATATTTTCGCACAGTGTATCCATTTCCAGGTGGAGCTCCCTCCGGAAAAGGGCCCGGTAGGCCAACGACAAGAGCTCCAGTTGGGTGGCCGGATGCAGCGGCCTATGCGCGAGGGTATGGAGGGTGCGGTAGGTGTGGTTGGTCTCCGCAAGCCAGGCGATCTGTTCTGCGCACCGGTCGAGCGGCAGGAGTTTGCCGTCTATAACTATATGGCCGGTTGCATTCATCGGAATCCGTCGAGGAAAATATTTAGCTGGGAAATTCCGCCTGTAAGCATCGGGAAGATAAAACCGTAGACGGCGCCGAAGATGTGTGCATGGTGGTTGATCTTTCCCCCGCCGCGCCTTGCCGAATAGGTCTCATAACCGATATAGAGCAGGGCGAACACGATGGCCGGCATCGGTATTGCCCCCATCAGGTATATCCTGCTCATGGGGCTTAGGAAAACCGATGTGAACACGACAGCAGAGACGGCACCCGAAGCCCCTATGGATGTATAATAGGGATTATTCCGGTGGGTAACCACGTCGTAGACCGAAGCGGCTATCAGGCCGCCGAAATATAGCAGGAGGAATCGCGGCCGAGCCGCAACAGAGATACCTTGGGCATATTGTATTTCGAAGATATGGATGACGAACCGGCCGAAAGACCAGAAGACAAGCATATTCACCAGCAGGTGGATCCAGTCCGCATGGACGAAACCGTGGGTTATCATCCGATCCCACTGATTACTCCTGACGATAATGTAGGGTTTGAGAGCCAGCCGGTCGAATATCCGCCTGTCCCGGAAACAGAGGATGGAGACTCCTGCGGTGATTATTATCAATAAATTTATCATGACCCGTTATTACAAAGATAGGGTAAAAAACAGATTTGACGTCCTTGTAAAAATTAGAAATTTACAGCAGGCGGTTGGATTATTCAAGGCTAAATCACACAATTTAAATCACTTTTTTGTTATCTTTATGTATTCAACCAATAATTTGCGAAATGAAGTATCTCAAATGTTTTATCTTTTTGATCTTATGGTTTTCGACCTCCTGTGCCTCTTTGGGACTCAGTTCAAGAGTCGAGAAAACATCCATCGGGATGACCCGGCAGGAAGTTATAAAAAATATCGGAATACAATACGAGATTGTCCATACCCAGCTTACTCCGGATGGCGATACGATAGAGATACTTCTTTTTAAAGATATTTACGGTACAGGATACGAATATGAATTTATGAACGGTATTCTTATAAGATATACCAAGATAAAAGAACTGCCACCGCACGATCGTAATGCGGGGCACAAGCATTGATGGTATGAAAAAAGGCGGGCACCGGAAATTATTTCCCGGTGCCCGCTTTGAAAACGACCCCTATTCGTATCTCAGTGCATTTATCGGATCGAGAGATGCGGCTTTGCGTGCGGGGTACCATCCGAAGAATATTCCCGTTGCCGCGCAGACGATAAACGAAAGGCTAACGGCCGTCGTGCTCACCACATAGGGCCAGTTGAGGGCCGACGAGGCGAGGTACGAAAGGCCCAGCCCGATCAGTATTCCGATCACCCCGCCGATAAGGCTCAGGATCGTGCTCTCGAAAAGGAACTGGAGCAGTATATCGCGGTTCCTGGCCCCTATCGACATACGCAGACCTATTTCGCGTGTGCGTTCGGTTACGGTTACGTACATTATGTTCATAATCCCGATTCCGCCCACTATCAGGGATATGGAGGCAATGGCCGCCAGAAGTACGGTGAGAAAACCGCTGATGGATTCCATCGTTTCGAGCATTTCCTGCTGGGTACGTACGCGGAAATCGTCTTCCTGGCCCGGCTTAATCTTATGCTGTTTTCGCAGTATCTCTTCCACATCCACCTGGGCCAGGTTGGCGACCTCTTCAGAAGCCGCCGAGGCCATTATCATATGGACATAATTTATCGCCAGGATTCTCTTTTGAACGGTGGTATAGGGTGCGATTATTACGTCGTCCTGATCCTGGCCCATCTGATTCTGACCTTTAGGGGCGAGCACCCCGATCACCCGGAAGGGAATTTTGCCGAACCGGATAATTTTGCCGACGGGGTCTTCGCCGGGAAAGAGGTTCTCGACGATCGTCTCCCCGATCACGGCTACCTTTGCGGAGTTGGCCACGTCCTGCTCCGTGAAGTTGGTACCCGAAGCGATCTCCATTTTTCGTATATCGAGTAGTTGGGGACTTCCCCCCTGCATGGAGGCGGGCCAGTTGTTAGCCCCGTAGACCGCCTGGTCACTGGCATTGACCAGTGGCGATACCATGCTGATATAGGGACTCTTGAGCATCGCTTCGGCATCCTTCACGGTGAGTGTCTGCACGTTGCCCGAGCCGATATTGACACCCCCCTGCCGCTGGCTGGCTCTCATTACGTTAATCAGGTTGGTACCCATGGTGCTGATCTGGTCGTTGATACTCCTCTGGGAACTCTGTCCCAGACTTACCATGGCGATCACCGAGGCGATACCGATAATAATCCCCAGCATGGTGAGCAGGGCCCGGGTTTTATTCCGTAAAAGGGCCCGGCCGGCTATCTTGAATAAATTGGCAAAATTCATAGTTCAAACGTTTGCGTTAGTAGTCTTCGCTCACCGGAAGATCTTCCAGCGCCTGTCTTGCCGACTGTGTCTCCACCGGTTCGTCCTTGATAACATTTCCGTCCCGGAGCATTATAGTCCGGCCGGTGAAGATGGCGATGTCCGGTTCGTGGGTTACGAAGGCGATGGTTTTGCCGTCGCGGTTCAGCTGTTGGAAGAGACTCATAATTTCGTATGAGGTGCGGGTGTCGAGGTTGCCGGTGGCCTCGTCCGCAAGAAGGATCACCGGATCGTTCACCAGCGAGCGGGCGATGGCCACCCTCTGCTGCTGGCCACCGGAGAGCTGGTTGGGCATATGGCCCATACGGTCGGCAAGGCCCACCTGCTCGAGTGCCAGTTTTGCACGGCGGCGCCGTTCACTGCTCGATACGGTGTTGTTATAGAGCAGCGGAAGCTCTACATTTTCGAGTGCCGACGTGCGGGCAAGCAGGTTGTAGGATTGGAATATGAAACCTATCTTGCGGTTTCGTATGGTGGAGAGCTCGTCCTTGCTCATCTGGCTCACCAGAGTGCCGTCGATAAAATATTCCCCCGAAGTGGGCTGGTCGAGGCAGCCCAATATATTGAGCAGGGTAGACTTCCCGCTCCCGCTGGTTCCCATGACACTGACGAACTCTCCGGGCAGTACGTCGAAGGTAACACCCCGCAGGGCATGCACCACTTCGCTCCCTACGTGGAAATCGCGCCTTAGCTTGCGTACACTTAAAATGGCTTCCATTTCACCTCTTCTTTAGGAACGTTACCTCCTGTTTCCGCCGGGTCTTCCGGGCATCAGGGGATTTGCCGCAGCCTCGCCCGCGTTCTTTTTCGAGACGAAATTAATGTTGAGGATCACCTCCTCGCCCTCGGTTAGCCCCGATTCGATCACGGCTTCGACACCGTCGTTGATCCCGACCGTGACCGGACGGTATGTGTAGCTCTCCCCGCCACGCGCCCATACCCCGATGGAGCCGTCGGTAACCCGGGCCCGTTCACCGTCCGGAATATCGAGCCCGGAGGCGATCTCGTCGGTCATCCTGAATGCAAGGGCGCTCGCCGGGACAATGATCCCGCTTTCGCTCATGGTAATAACCGTTATATTGGCCGTCATGCCGGGGAAGAGTTTGAAGTCGGGGTTCGGTGCCTCCACTATGACGGTATAAGTTACCACGTTGTTTGTAACCGTGGGCTGGAGCCTGACCTGGCTTACCGTCCCCTCGAATATGTCGTCCGCATAGGCATCGACGGTAAAGGTCACCCTTTGCCCCTCCTTCACCTGGCCTATATCGGCCTCGTCGACGTCGGCTTCGACCTGCATCTTGGTAAGGTCTTCGGCGATCGTGAACAGGGTGGGTGTGCTGAACGATGCGGCCACTGTCTGTCCCTCGGCAACGCTTCTGTCAAGAACCACCCCGTCGATCGGGGAGTAGATATAGGCGTAGGAGAGGTTTACCTGAGCCGTGCGTACACGCGCCTGTGCATCTTCGTAGGATGTCTGCGCCACTTCGAGCTGGTTGACTGCCTCTTCGAGTGCCACGGTCGTGGCTGCTTTTGCGGCGAAGAGCTGGTTGGTACGGTCGTAATTCTGCTGGGCGTATGTAAGGTTGCTCTTTGCGCTGGCAAGGGTGGCGTTGGCCTGGGTAAGGCTTTCCTCGAGTGAAATCTTATCGAGCAGGGCCAGCAGCTCGCCTTTCTTTACGACCGAGTTGAAGTCGACGTAAATTTCTTCGATAACACCGGAAACCTGCGTTCCCACTTCCACCTTTTCCACCGGTTGTATATAGCCGGTGGCCATTACGTTCTGTTCTACCGTCCCCCGCTCGGCGAAGGTGGTGGAGAGGTTCATTATTTTGCCGCCACCGCACGAGGCGAGCATCACGGCGGCCGATATTGCCGCTGCACCGATATGGATATTTTTCATCTTCATCATTATATTTTTACATCGTTACCGGATAGCCCATATAGACGTCGAGCACTTTTCTGCGGAAAATATAGCTGTATTTGTTCTGGATATATTCGTTCATCGCGCTGATGTAGTTGTTCTGCTGCTGGAGCAGTTCGACGGTGGTTATAGCCCCGTAGTTGAATTGCACCCTGTATGCTTCGAACGAGCGCAGGTAGGCATTTTGTTTAATATCGGATGACTCGTAGCGTGCCGCCGCCGAGAGCACCGTCTGATATTCCGACATCACGGCCTGGCGGATATCGAGAACGTTTTGTTTGTCGTCGAGCTCGGTCTGCCGAAGGTATATTTGCGCCTGTTTGACCTGCGTCCGGGTGCGTCCGCGGTTAAAGATGGGTATGCTCACGCTAAGGCCCACCTGCTCGTTAAGCCGGTGGTTGAGCTGGGAGCCGTAGCGACTGAAATCGCTGTGACCGGTTCCCATGCTCGCTCCGAGGGATACGGTCGGGGAGAGGTTGGCTTTGGCCAGCTTTACATCCATCTTTGCGATCTCAACATTATAGCCGCTTATGATAAGGTCGGGAAGAGTCTCCATCGCCCGCGAGAGTACGAACCCCTCGTCCGGAATATAAACGTCGACAAGCTCCGCAGTATCGGGGAAGAAAACATCCAGCGGTGCCAGCGGATCGAGCGAAAGGAGGCTTTTGAGCGCCAAAAGGTTGGTCGCCCTGCTTATCTCGGTCTCGACGATGTTGGTCAGATCGGAGGCGTACTGCGATTCCAGCAGCAGGTAGTCACTCTCCAGGATGCTTCCCGCTTCGAACAGGGCCTGTCCCTGGTTGCGCTGCTCCTCGCTCGCAACCAGTACTGCCCGCTGGTATTTCAGAAGTTCGTCGCTGCCCAGGATCGAGAGGAAGGACGAAAGTATCTGGATCGTCAGTTCGTTGTCGAATCGCTTTGTGTTGTAGACGGATTGTTCGGTTATCAGGCGGTTCTGCTCGATGGTATTATTCAGCGTGCCCCCCTGGAACAGAGTGAGGCTCGTGCTGAGGCCGTACGACCCGGCCCAAACGGCTTCATTGCCTTTGGTATGGCTCAGGTTTTCGCTGAGCGAGGCGCTGACCGAAGGGAGGCGTTCCCGGCGTGACTGGAGATACTCCAGCTCCCGGCTTTCCACCGTCAGCAGGATAGACTGCCGCTCGTAGCTGTTGCCCATTGCAAAGTCCAGGCACTCCTCGAGGGTCAGCCGGTAAACCAGTGCGCTGTCCGCCGGGAGGATCTCCTGGGCACGGAGTCCGGCGGCGCAGGCCATGATAGCCGGCAGGGCCATATAAAATAATTTGTTCATCGGTTGGGATTTTGTTGGTGCTTAGCAAATTTACCGCCAATGAACCGATTGAAGGTAAAGAAATCCGTCAACCGGAAAAAACTGCGGTTGAAACGGCATCACTCAGGGGCAAAACAACCGGCGAAGCGGCCGCAGCCCTTCTTTAAGAATTTGAACTTCCGGTGTTGAGACGGTAGCCCACTCCGCGGATATTGGTGATCGAAACCAGCGGGTCGCCGGCGAGTTTTTTACGGAGTTTGGCGATATAAACATGGAGGCTGCGGGCATTGAAATAGGAGTCGTCGCCCCAGAGGTCGAGCAGGATATTCTTCATCGAAATGATCCTGTTTGCGTCCCGCACCAGATAGTGGAGCACTTCCGACTCTTTTCCCGAAAGGTATTCCGTATGCCCATCTTTGACGAGGGTAGATTTTGCGGGGTCGAATTCAAAGGAGCCCAAACGGTAAACCGTGCTGGGGTCGTTCCCCCCGGTACCGTACCTTTCCAAAAGCCCCCGAATCCTGATTATCAGTTCGCTCATGGCGAAGGGCTTGCGGAGATAGTCGCGGGCGCCGAGCTCGAAGCCGCGTACCACATCCTCGGCCGCCGACCGGGCGGAGAGGAAAATGACGGGTATCCCACTGCCGTTGCGGCGCAGGTGTTCGACAAAAGTGAAGCCGTCCATAACGGGCATCATAATGTCGGTGACGATTATATCGGGCCTCTCCCTTTTCAGGGATTCCACGGCCTGGCTGCCGTCGTGGGCGAGAGCCACGTCGAATCCCTGCCCGTTGAGAGTGTCCTTGATAATGCCTGCCAGGGTGATCTCGTCCTCTACCAGCAGCAGTTTTATTCTATTTGCCATGGCGCGGAAGTATTATGGTGAAGAGGGTTCCTTTTCCTTCGGTGCTTTCGACCCGGATCGTTCCGCCGTGTTTGACGACCATATCCCGGACAAAATACAATCCCAGGCCGAAGCCCTTGACATCATGGCGGTCACCGGAGGGGACGCGGTAGAACTTATCGAAAATTTTGGACTGTGCATATTTCGGGATTCCCACACCTTTGTCCGAAATGGAAATCACGGCCGCGCCGTTTTTGGCCCGGGCCGTAATTTCGATTTCCGCCGTACCGGGCGAGTATTTCACCGCATTGTCCAGAAGGTTCTTTATCACCGTGGAAAAATGTTCCCGGTCGCAGAATACGGTCATATCTTCGGGGATGTCGACCCCTACCCGGGCTTTGCCGCTTTCGGCCAGGGAGAGGGAATCGATCTGCTCGAGAACGATCCTGCGGAGCCCGGTCTCGGAAAATTCGAGCCTGTACTCGGACTGCTCGTAGAGCGATGTAGAAAGGATGTTTTCCACCATAGCCGAAAGATTTTCCAGCTGGTCGGAGATAATCCCCAGGTATTGCCGACGCTTGGCGGGGTCGTCGCCGGCCCCGAAGCCCGTCAGGGCCTCCTCGGCCGCCGAGGCGACCGCTATGGGGGTTTTGAGCTCGTGTGTTATATTATGGGTCAGGTCGAGACGCATCCTCTCGAGGGTCTTCTGGCGGAAGAGCGTGCGCAGCAGGTAGATGAACGAAAAGGCTATCAGTACGACGATCAATAGTGAGGTTACGATTATTCCCGCCATCTCGCGGAGGAAACCGCGGTTCGGGTCGGAGATGCTGACCACATAAGAACTTTTGCCCTGAGAGTCGGCAACCAGCGAATAGACCTGGGGACGCGGAATCACCCGATCGGTGGCATAGAGTTCCTTGCGGGTCTGGTTATCGACGACGGCCAGCCGGTAGGGACGGTCGATCCCGGCCACGAAAAGATTTCGTCCCAGAAGCGAATCGCACCGCAAAAAATTAGCTTCGGTAGGTGCCGATGTCCGGGGCGGTAGCCGGAAGACCATAATGTTCTGTGTGGGCATGCCGTTATGTTGATCCTTGAGGGTCATAACCACCTCCGTGGAATGGGGATCCGGTTCATCTTCAGACCTCGGGCTAACGCGTATATAATCTACAAGAGAAGGGTGGATGCTGCTCAGTGGGGGTATCGAAATGTCCCTGATGGTGCCTCTGATCGTTCTGAAATCGATCGAGTCGACGGTTATCCGTGAAGTCGAGTCGCTCATTGTGGAACGCGTCATATTGGCTTGCACCATCTCCGGCTGGGAGCCCCGCGAGATCAGTTCGTCGTAGGCCGCTTTTTCGAGGGCGGCCGTCACCTGACGCGAGAAATTGTCGCTCATATCGTTGTACATCCTCACCAGCCACCCCGCCTGCACCAGCGCGAGCGCCGCGAGCGAAACCGCTATAAGTATGCCTACTCTCCGGAATATCTTTTTATCCATATCGTTCTTCCCTATGCAAATGTAATTCAATTCTTCCGACCGGCGGCACTGTGTTAACACTCGTTAACACTTCTTAACCCGGCGATAACATTTGCGGGCACATTTTTGGGTTTCATTTGTACCGGGAATAATTATCTAACCTTTCAAATAATAATTATGAAAAGAACGATTTTTTTATCGGTTTCGGTTTTGATCTCCCTGTCGGCACTCAGGGCCCAGCAGGTTATAACCTTCTCCGGCGACGGATCGGGAAGAAGCGTCGGTTCGGGGGTAGTTGGCATGGTAACGGAAAAGAAACAGATCGGAACGGCAGAGCTCGAATGCTTTTATGATTACCGCTTCTCGAAAGATACGGCCGACCTTTCGACGGGATTCTCGCAGGAAACGATGGTACTTCAGGTAGGCAGCGGGTTGTCGAGGTTTTACAGCTACCTGACCATGAAGGCCGACTCACTGCTCGCTACCGTATCATCGCCCGACGAAGTCCTTGCCGATATTTCCAAGTTCCGTTCGGGAGAGAATTTCAATGTCTATAAAAATTACCCGGCCGGGAAGCTGACCTATACGGACAAGATCGGTAACGGCTGGTATATCTACGAAGAGGATTACACTCCCCAGCAGTGGCACCTGCACGGTAAAACCAGGGAGATCGAGGGTTACGAGTGCCGGATGGCGACATGCTCGTTCCGCGGAAGGAACTACACCGCATGGTACACCCCGGAAATACCCCTGGGCGAGGGCCCGTGGAAATTCTCCGGCCTGCCGGGCCTTATTCTGGAGGTTTCGGACGATGCCGGACATTACCGTTTTACCCTTTCCGGGCTGCAGCAGGCGGATAACTCACCGATATATATTGCGGAAACGAATTGCCATATGATCGCCCGTCGGCAGTCTCTCCAAGCCGCGGAAACATACCATGTCGACCCCATCGGTTTTATGGCGATTTCGGGAGTCGAGATTAAGATCATGAATCAGGACGGTACACCACACGAGATGATGAAACCTGCACCGATGAAATACGATTTGATGGAAAGGGATTATAAGTAAAAGAGGCCGTCGGTAAAGTGTCGGGATTATGCGCAAATTAAAGGTATATATATTGTCGGTGTGGCTGCTTGCGGCGGGCGCTGTTTCAGCCGCTGGGCAGGGCGGGCCCCTTATGGGGACGGTCACGGACGGTGCCGACGGGAAGCCGCTACAGGGAGTGATCGTCGAAATTGTGGATGGCGGCGGGAAAACCCTAACTTACGCCATGACCGGGCATAACGGAGGCTTTTCCATAACATCCCCGGGAGAAGCGGAGGGGTATACACTGCGGTTTTCCGCCATGAGCTACCGCAAGCTGTCGGTCGATCCTGCGGGACGTACGATGCCTCTGTCGATTGCCCTTACTCCCGAGCCCACGCAAATACGTGAGGTAAAGGTCAAGGCTCCGGACATTTTCCAGAGGGGCGATACACTGGTTTTCAATGTCGAGAAGTATGCCGATATTTCCGACCGAAGTATCGAGGACGTACTGAAAAAGATGCCTGGCATCGAAGTGGACGATAACGGACAGATAAAATACCAGGGAGAACCCATCAATAAGTTCTACATCGAAGGCATGGATCTGCTCGATGGAAGGTACGGCCTGGCCACCAAAAATATATCACATAAAGATGTACAGAATGTGGAGCTGATGGAGAACCACCAGCCGATCCGTGCCCTTCAGGATATATCCCACTCCGACCAGGCAGCACTCAATATCCGCCTGAAAGAGGAGGCCAAATCGAGATGGGTCGGGGCGGCGACTGCCGGGGCAGGCTACTCCCCGGTATTGTATGATGCCTCGCTTTTTGCAATGCGTATATCCGGCGGATGGCAGAGTATCGAGAACCTGAAGGTGAACAATACGGGTAAGAATCTGACAAAGGAAAATATGCGCTTTTCCACCTACAATCTTTTCAACGAGATTTATACCCGTAATTTATCCCCGGAGTTGATCGCCGCCGATATTACCGGTGCGCCTATCGACGATTCCCGAACCCGGTTCAACCGCTCCGTGCTGTTCAACAGCACCAATGCCTTCGGGCTCGAAAACGGGGGTCGGATCGACGCCGAGGTTAATTATTACGGCGAGAGGCTCACCGCCTCGAGCCGGTCACGGACGGAATACTTCGACCCGGGCGCAGAAGATTTCCAGGAAACTCGCGTCATGCTCACCCACCTGCACGAAGTGTCGGCCAGGGCTACGGCTTTGATTAACAACCCGTCGTTTTTTCTTCGCAACGATCTGGAAACACAGCTTTCCTGGAAAGATGCCCTCTCGCATATCGGCGGGTCGACTTCCACCCGTCAGGATGCCGACCTTCCTTTCCGTCAGCTATCGAACCGCCTGCAGCTGGTAAAACGTTCCGGCCGGAGGACATTTACGGTCAATTCCGATACCCGCTACCAGGCCACTCCGCGTACCCTGTCGGTAGACCGCGACGGAAACGACATCTTTCAAGATGCATCTTATTCGGTATTCCATTCCGAGAATGATATTTCCTACGGATTCGGCGCCGGACGGTGGCAGTTATCGGCCCGCGCGGGGGTTATGTTCCGTTATAATACGCTCGAGAGCACCCTTTCCGGATTGACCGGTACCATATGGCCGGTTGCCAACGACCTGTCGTTTTTCCAGACCCGCACATTCGCGATGCCTTCGGCGGTCTACCAGAAACGCAAAATAAGGCTTACACTGAGTGCCCCCGTCAACCTACGGACTTACCGTTATAAGGACAATATAACGGCGGAGAGGACACCTAAAACCCGCCTGACGGCAGACCCTGCCGTACATCTGCGCTACGACATCTCGGCCCTTCTCACCTTCACCACATCTGCGAGATATTCCAGCAGCCCGGTAAGCGAACAGATATTTTATACGGGGGCCATAATGCGGGATTACCGCAATATCACCATAGGCCATACCCTTTACGACAGCGGAACGCAGCGCAGCGTCAATGCCGCTCTTCAGTATAAGAACCTTGTCCGGTCGGTCTTCGCCCATATTAATGCAGGTTATACGAATAATACGGATTCGCCGCTGGGGGCAAGGTTCTTCGCGGACGATTTCGTTGTAACTACCTATTCGGACAGGGAAAGCACCACCGGGACATGGTTCGCATCGTTTGGTGCGAGTAAAGGCATAGGCTCGGGCAGGCTTACCCTGGGACTCGACGGTTCGATGGCATGCAGCCGTGCGTCGATGGTGCTCGAAAATGTGAAAACCCCGTACCGATCGCAGAGTTACAGCATATCGCCCCAATTAAAAGGCCAATTATTTTCGTGGTGGAATGCCGAGTATCGTCTAAAGGCCTCGCGCAATATACTGGAACTTAAAGACGGCAGCGACAAGAGCGATTATTATTCTGCCGCCCAGTCGCTTACGTGTATTTTCCCGATTCTGTCCGGGCTGCAGCTGCACGCAACAGCGGAGCACTATTTTACCGACCTTACGGGCGGCGGCGACCGCAATCTCGTACTGTTCGATGCGGCCCTGAGATGGAAAGCTACCGAAAAACTGGAGCTTACCTGCCGCGGGGCAAACCTGCTGAATAAAAAGCAGTTCAATTACAGTACCCTGGGAAGTCTCTCGGTTTCCGAAACAAGGTATGCCCTGCGGAGCAGGAGCGTTCTCGTCTCGGCATATATTAGTTTTTAATTAGAATGTGTATCTTCAAGCAGGGAAGCCGGGGAATTTCCCCGGCTTCCCTGTCACTGTATGCAGTGGCAATTTTATAGAATAAGAGTTGCTACGGTGAAGTAGATGAATACGCCCGTAATGTCGGAAATGGATGTAATAAGGGGAGCCGAAGCGGTGGCGGGATCGAGTTTTAATTTTGTAAAAACGAATGGCAGGAGCATCCCGATGAGGCTGCCCGTCATTACGATAAGAACCATGGTGATAGCAACCACGAGTATGACGTCCGGTGCCCGGAAACTGGCGATCAGGGCTACACCTGCTGCCATCGTGATCCCTAAAAGCAGCGAGACCGCGATCTCTTTACCGATGAGCTTGAACCAGTCCTTCATCTGCACGTCGCCCACGGCGATGGCGCGGATCATAAGGGTGGCGGACTGCGAACCAGCGTTCCCGCCGCTGCCGATAAGCAGCGGAAGGAAGAATATGAGAGATACGACATTCTTGATGACATCCTCGTAATGAGCGAGTGCCGCACCCGAAAAGACGTTCATAAAGACGAGGGCTACCAGCCATATTATGCGTTGTTTGTAAAGGGTGGTAATTCTGGCTTTCAGCGGGTTGACGATCGCATCCTGAAGTGCACCGAACCTCTGGAAGTCTTCGGTGCTCTCTTCCTGTACCACGTCGATCATATCGTCGACCGTCACGATCCCCAGCAGGGTACCCGAGGAGTCGGTCACCGGAAGGGCGACCCTGTCCGATTCGCTGAATGTCCTTACCGCTTCTTCCCGGTCGTCCGTGGCGTCGAGAGCGATAAAACGGTGATCCATGATATCCTCTATGTGCTTGTCGGGATCGGCCAATATCAGGGTTTCGATGGTGAGAGCGTCCACCAGATTCCACTGGTCGTCGACTACATATATGATATTGATCGTTTCGGATTTGCTGGCAAACCGGCGGATATGGTCGAACGCCTGCTTTATGGTGTATCGAGGTTTCACGGCGACGTAGTCGGGGGTCATCAATCGCCCGATACTGCCTTCGGGGTACCCGAGCAGAGCCGTGGCGGTCTCCCGCTCGCTCACCGAAAGCATCTGCATAAGGCGCTGGCTGACCTTGCCCGGAAGCTCTTCGAAGAAGGCCGTACGGTCGTCGGGGTCGAGGTCGTTGAGTAGTTCGGATAGCTTGCGGCCGTCGGCGGCCAGCAGTTCGATGATGGTCTCCTGCTCGTCGAGTTCGAGGTTGGCAAAGGTGTCTTTTGCAACCTCACGGCTCAGTAGCCTGAAAATAATAATGCCGTCGTGATCGGATGCCCCGGAGATAAGTTCCGCGGCTTCGTGCGGTTCGAGCCGGCCGAGCTCACACTTGAGCTGCTTCCAGTTCTTGTTTTCGATCAGCTCGCAGATGAGCTGCAGAAATTCTTTTTCGAGCATCTCCCCGAGTTTTTATCCGCCGGGGAGCCGACCGCGGCGGCCTCCCTACGGAATGTTGTTACTCGTGTTCCTGTTTCGCTGATGAGGGCCGTCGTCCATAACCAGATTGTGTAAAGAGATTTTTTTGACAACGCAAAAAAAGTGCTTATTTTTTAACTTACCTATAACCGATTGTGGGGATGTCGGTTTTTTTTTCAAAAATATTGTATATAG
>JAJBVJ010000215.1 GCA_020859875.1 Rikenellaceae bacterium | reverse complement strand
ATTCGTATCATCGGGGGTGTTTACGACATGCATACGGGCCTTGTCGATTTTATGTCGGAAATTTAAGTTCGGTCCGCAAAGGGTAAATGGCGGAACCCATAATATTTTGTAACTTTAACGCCACTACTATTCACGGCCGAAAGGTATGCTGATAAAGATTTATGCAAAGAATCCCGACGAGCGGGCAGTTGCAAGGGTGGTGAACATCCTGGGCAGCGACGGACTTATCATATATCCTACCGACGGAGTGTACGCTTTCGGATGTTCGATGCGCAGCCGCAAAGCACTGGAACGGCTCAAAGCGATTAAGAAAAAGGCCGAATCGGGTTTCTCTATAATGTGTGCCGACCTGAGCCATATTTCGGATTACGCAAAGATCGACACCCCGCAGTTCAAATTGCTCCGGCGCAATCTTCCGGGGCCTTTCACCTTTGTGCTCAATGCCTCTTCGAAGGTTCCGGATAAGGTGCTGTCGAGGCGTAAAAGTATAGGAGTGCGGATTGCGGACAATCCCATCACGCAGGCCATTATCGAGGCTTACGGTCAGCCGATTATTACCTCGTCGGTAAAGAGCGACGACGATATAACGGAATATGTGACCGATCCCGAACTGATAGAAGAAAAATACGGGACTTTGGTGGATGCAGTAGTGGACGGCGGATACGGGGGGCTGGTGCCCACGACCGTGGTGGACCTTACGGACGATCAGCCGGAAGTTATCCGGGAAGGGGCCGCAGAATTGAGATTTTGAATGAGATGGATGAAAGAGAATTAAGGAGAAGTTTTTGGCCGGATGCCCTCAAAGGGGGTATCGGCATCGGCCTGATATGGGTAATATGTTCGCTGGTGGCCCTGCAAATCGCACCCGGCTTGGGGCGATCGTTGGTCTCCCTTCTGGCTTTCCTTTTCCTCGGATATTTCCTTTTTTATTTCACCAGGCAGCGGTCGTCGAATTACGGGAGTCTCGGGTTCTCTTACGGTCAGGGGATCGGGTTTATTTTTGCAATGATGCTCTTTGCCGGAATAATTGTTTTCGCGGGTGAATTCCTTGCAGTTAATTTCGTAGCCCCCGACCATTACGAAGAGCTCGGATTGGCAGCACTGGAAAATAACTCTAAATATGATCCGGATTCGCCCGAGGGCGAGATGATGGAACTAATTGTCGGCAGTCCGATTTTTTGGGGTATGGTCGCAGCTATGCGGGTTGTCTTCCTCGGAGGCCTTATTGGTCTGTTTACCTCTTCATTTGTAAAGCGCCAGCCCGATATATTTGCAGACGAGAATATATAAATGGAGGATCCTGCAAAATATCGGCCCCAATCCCTAACTGAAGAAGAGCCCCGGAGGATAGACATTTCGGTGGTAGTCCCGGTATTCAACGAGCAGGAGTCTCTCCCCGAGCTAACCCGCTGGATCGATTCGGTGATGCGGGAAAACGGATACTGTTACGAGGTTATCTTCGTGGACGACGGTTCGTCGGATGCCTCCTGGAATATCATAAGCGGCCTTGCCCGCCAATATCCTTCCGTAGAGGGAGTTAGTTTCCAGCGCAATTACGGTAAGAGCGCCGCCCTTTATACCGGTTTCGAGGCGGCATGCGGGCAGGTAGTAATAACGATGGATGCCGACCTTCAGGATTCACCGGACGAGATACCGGGATTATACAGAATGGTGACCGAAGGCGGATTCGACCTGGTTTCCGGCTGGAAATATGACAGGAAAGACCCGGTGGGCAAAACCCTTCCCAGCCGTTTTTTCAACGCCACGGCCAGGTGTGTTTCCGGCATCGGGCTTCACGACTTCAACTGCGGCCTGAAGGCCTATCGCCTGAAGGTAGTTAAAAGCATCGAGGTTTACGGCGAGATGCACCGCTATATTCCGATACTGGCAAAAAGGGCCGGATTCTCTAAGATCGGGGAGAAGGAAGTGCGACATTATCCTCGCCGGTACGGCAAGAGTAAATTCGGAGTGGAGCGGATGCTCAAAGGCTATCTCGACCTTATCACGGTCACTTTTATAACCCGTTTCGGGAAAAGCCCCATGTATATCTTCGGCACACTCGGTACCGCGATGTTCCTTCTGGGCGGGGTGACGACCGTGTGGCTGATCGCGGAGAAGATATACCGCCAGAATCACGGATTCGCCGTTCGAGGGGTCGCCGACCAACCCATGTTCTTTATTGCGCTTACGGCGGTCGTCCTCGGGGTGATGCTCTTTTTGGCCGGATTCCTCGGGGAGCTGGTAAACCGCAACTCCGGCGACCGCAACCGGTATATTATAGACGATAGGACGGACAATGATCGATAAAAAAGATAAATAATGCTTCAGAGAATACAATCCCTATACCTGCTTTTCGCCGTGATACTTATGGCCATGATGCTCGGCATGCCGCTGGGCAGATTCCTCGAGGGCGACAATGAATATATATTCCGGGCTTTCGGCATATATTCCGAGACCTCGGAGGTAGGGGGAGCGGTGGTTCCGCTGCCCTACCTGGGATATCTATTGGTTATAACCGCGCTGGTGCCGCTGGTGACTATTTTCTTTTACAAGAACCGCCTGCTTCAAATAAGGCTTTGCTTTATGGAATTCGTCCTTTTGGCCGGTTCGCAGATATTCGTGATATTTTACCTGGTAAGGGCAAATACCATAGACGACGGCACCGTCTCTTACTCTTTGCTCGACATAGTTCCCTTGATCGCCCTCGTATTCGTGTGGCTGGCATACAAAGGCATCGTCAGGGACGAGGCACTGGTGCGTTCGCTCGACCGGATAAGATAAAGCGACCGGAAGACAAATAAAAAAGCGGACTTCAAGTTAAGAGTGGTCGGAAGAAAACCGGTCACTCTTTTTTCGTTTTGAAGAATAAGTGA
>JAJBVJ010000083.1 GCA_020859875.1 Rikenellaceae bacterium | reverse complement strand
GAATGGAAAATTACCGGAAATGTAATTATAGCCAAGTCCAAATCCCAGAACCCCGGAAGAATAAACGAACCTGTTTTTGATGCGAAAGCCGATGTTCTTAGAGGTATGTCGGGGCTCTCCATCGAAAATAATTATGGCGCTACCAGCGGAGCTGCTAACTTTTTCTATAACTGGGGCGATCATGAGATAAATGACGGGTATTCAACCGGAGAGAACCCGCAGCAATACCTTTTTATGTCCACAGATTATATGGCCGGAGTGAATATTTATCAGACGTATAATGTGTATGACAATATCGTACTAACCGGAGGTTTCGATATGAAACTTAACGGGGGCAATGCTTATCGTGGCGAACGCATTTATGCCGATCATGTAAAGCTGCACGAAATAGCAGGATACGTCCTTGCACAGCAAAAACTCGGCAGATCTATGTTTGAAGTAGGATTGCGTGTGGAAAACCATAAACTATACGGCACAGAATTTATTCCACAGGCAGGCTTTTCCTTGAAAGCTGCCGACAACACCAATCTGAAACTATCCGTATCAAAAGGTTTCCGTACCCCGAATATGCGCGAGTTGTATATGTATCCTACCTCCAATGAGGAACTCGATCCCGAAAATAGCTGGAGTTACGATTTCACTGTATCGCAGGGATTTCTGGAAAACCGTATAAATACCGAACTCACCGTGTTTTATATGAAAGGTGATAATATTATAACAAGCACACAGATCACTGAAGGATTTAGTGAACTGAGAAATACAGGCGAATTCACCAACAAAGGCGTAGAATTCAGCCTGAATTATCAAATACTCGATAACCTTGCCGTACATAGCAATTACAGCTACCTGCACATGGATAACGTGATAATCGGCGCACCTCGTCATAAATTCTATGCAGGCATCACTTACAACCCAGGCAAATTTTCTTTCAGTACAGGTACACAGGCAATTAACAAACTCTATCTGACCATCGGAGACAATCCGCAGACCAGCAGTTACATACTTGTAGATGCACGTGCCTCGTACAAAGCTTTGAAATGGCTCGATATTTTTGTCAAAGGTGATAACCTGACAGCCCGAAGCTACGAAACCATCCTAGGTTATCCGATGCCACGGGCTACGGTGATGGGTGGTATAAGTCTGAATATATAATATTCAAATAATTCATATATAGAGTAAATTATAAATTAAAAAGTAATGAAAAAGACAAGTATTTTTTTAGCTACGCTGTTTGCACTCTGTGTATTTACAGCTTACGGATGCTCATCCAAAAATACAGAAGAAGCCGGAAACGGCCAAACCAATCAAGAAACGGATATGCCAAAAGTATATTTTACGAAAGAAATAACACCCGAAGCTTTGATGAAAATCTATAAAGCTCTGGGTCGTGAAGCCAAAGGCAATAATGTGGCCATTAAAGTAAGCACAGGTGAACCCGGCGGTAAGAATTACCTGAAACCGGCCCTTATCGGCGACCTCGTTAAATCCGTCAACGGCACCATCATCGAATGTAACACCGCTTACGGCGGCAACCGGGCTACAACCGAACTTCATCTCAAAGCTGCACGTGACCATGGTTTCTTTGATATTGCCGACGTGGATATCATGGATGCCGACGGAGATGTAGGTATTCCGGTAGTTGGCGGAAAGCATTTAAAAGAAGATATGATAGGTAAAAACTACCTCAACTACGATTTTACAGTAGTACTATCCCATTTCAAAGGACATGCCATGGGCGGTTTTGGAGGAGCCATTAAGAATATATCCATTGGTATAGCATCATCAAGAGGCAAGGTACGCATCCACTCGGCCGGAGCCAGCGATACCGATTGGGGAAACCCCAAGCAGGAAGATTTTCTGGAATCCATGGCAGAAGCCGCTAAAGCCGTTGCTGACCATGCAGGCGACAGAATACTTTATATCAACGTAATGAACAACCTTTCAGTAGATTGCGACTGCGACAGCAGTCCGGCAGACCCCGAAATGCACGATGTGGGCATACTTGCTTCACTCGATCCGGTAGCTCTCGACAAGGCTTGCGTAGATCAGGTATATGCTTCAAACGATCATGGTAAAATCCATCTGATTGAACGTATGGAATCACGAAACGGTATTCATACATTGGTGCATGCCGAAAATATAGGTATGGGTAGCCAAAATTATGAACTGGTAAGTATAGATTGAATTAAGAGCAATTTTTCATAAATAATAATAGTTAGAGTTGGTGTTTTAAAATCCTATGGATATAATGATTCATAGGATTTTATATTTTATAGGATGGAAAAGAGATATCTCGTAGATGGACTTCGTCAGGGAGGAACCTTTATTATATGTTGTACTCCGCTACATCGATAATTCCTGCCCGGATAGCATATTTTATAGCTTCGTGCATATTGTTGATCTCCAACTTACGGAATATATTTTTCCGATGCGTATTTACGGTATGGAAACTCAGGTTCTTCTCATAGGCAATCTCTTTGGTCGTTTTCCCTAAAGCAATTTCATGCAAAACCACTTTTTCTGATGCAGTAAGAACAATAGAAGACGTATCGTCAACTGGGGGTACATCATTCAAAATCATTTCAGCCGATTCGCATATATAAGGTATGTTATCGATAAGATGCCTCAAAGCGCTTTCTATCTCTTTCCGGGAATCATGTTTCATCACTATGCTTATTGAAGGCTCTGTAATAAGGATATAACGTAAAAAATGTTTCCCCAGTTCTTCCGAAAAAAGGAGCCATGCAGAATATTTCGAGGCATATTTGAGGTTCAACATTTGCTGTACGGACACAAAGTCGAACAAAGTATAATCAAGGGTCACCAAAGCATCCGGGTAGGACATTAATTTATCGTTCAATTCTGTTACTGTTTCAACCCGAAAAATCGTGTCTA
>JAJBVJ010000172.1 GCA_020859875.1 Rikenellaceae bacterium | reverse complement strand
GTCGAGGGTCACCTGAACGGTGCCGGTGGGATACGGCACTACCTCGACCAGGTGCCGCAGCCTCTTCCGGTTAAGTTCGCAGAGTATTTCGTCTCCCAGAGGATCGCCGCCCACCGCACTTATACCGACCCCTTTCAGCCCGAGCTGCGATACGTGGTAGGCAAAATTGCACGGAGCTCCCCCGAGAACCTTTCCGTCGGGAAAAACGTCCCATAAAAGTTCTCCTATGCCTGCAATCCATTTTTTATCCTCGTACCCCATAATTACTGTTTATTAGAGATTTCTTTCATCGTAAAGGTAAGAACAAAAAGGTAAGCCACGCAAATCCCCAATATGATAAGTGCCCCGGCCTGGCTCGAAAGGGCATCGGAGGTAATACCCATTACCGGCGGGAAAACCGCTCCTCCGAAGACGCCCATTACCATAAGCCCCGACACCTCATTCTTTTTTTCGGGCATATAGAGCAGTGCTTTCGACAGTATTATGGGAAAGATATTCGAGTTGCCCAGACCAATGAGGGCGATACATCCGTAGATCAGCCAGAGGGAATCGAAGACGAACAATCCGGCAACGGCCACAGCCATCATGGCTACGCTTACGGCGAAAAACCTTTTAGCCGAAAAAATCGCAAGTATGAACGTTCCGAGGAAACAACCCGCCGTGCGGAAAATAAAATAGACGCTGGTGGCTATTACGGCATCGTTCAGCCCGAAGCCGAGCCTTTCGATCAGTATCTTGGGCGCAGTCACGTTCGTACCTACGTCGATACCCACATGGCACATGATCCCCAGAAACGAAAGCAGTATGACCGGATTGGTCAGCAGTTTAAGGCACGAGCCCAGCGACGAACCCGATTTCTCGTCCTCTTCCTCGCGCCCGGTCACTCCGAGCCAAGCCGTGGCCAATAAAGCGACCGACATGAAAATCGGGAAAAGGTATTTCCAGTCGCCGAGCCGGGCCGCCGACCACGCCGCGATGATCGGGGCGAGGAACGATGCGATCGCTTTTACGAACTGCCCGAAAGTAAGCGAGCTCGCCAGACGGCTGCCGCTAACGATGTTAGATAGTAAAGGATTCAGCGAAACCTGCATAAGGGTATTCCCGATGCCCAGGAATGCGAAAGATACGAGCATCGAGGGGAAAGAGTAATTTATCAGCGGGATCACCAGTGCCACCAACGTAACAACAAGACTGAGAAGAACGGTTTTCCGGCGTCCGATCCGGTTCATCAGCATTCCGGTCGGAACCGAAAAGACCAGGAACCAGAAAAATACCATTGTCGGAAGGGTATTGGCCATGGTGTCGGACAAACCGAAATCCTCCTTGACATAGTTGGCCGCCGTTCCCACCAGATCCACAAAGCCCATGACGAAGAAGGTCGCCATCACGGGTAGAAGGGCCAAAAGGATGCTTTTTTGTTTCATTTCAGTGTATGGATTAGTATGTTTTTAAATGTTGCGGAGCCGCCGGCCGAAGTGAATTCGATTTCGCTCCAGGGTTCCGACGGATAGACCGTATTCGTGGTCACCGTCTGTCCGTCGTTTACGAATAGTTCCGTAGAACAAGTATCTACCACAAGGCGCACATTGTAGATATCCTTTCGCACCAGCGGTGCTTCGATGGGTCTGCCGGCAAATGAAGGACTGAAACTGCAGTCGCCGCTTTTCGACCGGTCTACAAGGAGCTTCCCTTCCCGCAGGTTGAATTCGAAGTCGATCCGCTCCTCTTTGGTATTAACCAGGGAGAATGAGAAGGTATCCGCCCCTGCCGGGAAGATTTCCATCTCCATCTCATATCCCGACCCGTTGACAGCCAGATTTATCCGCTTCCCGCCGCTTACCTTCGTATCGGGCAGCGGGGTCGACCTGCCCCTCATTTTGAGCAGTTCCGACGCCGGATTGGAGACTACCGCCAGATGCGATCCGTTGTGGATAAGGGATAATTCCCGCGGAACGGTCATGGAACTCCGAAAGTTGAGAGTGGGAACCTCGTTGGCATAGTCCCAGTTGTTCATCCATCCGATAAATATATTGCGTCCGCCCGGAGCGTCGCTCCATGTTACTCCCGCGTAATTATCCCGCCCGTAATCCAGCCAGAGTGGATACGGAAGGTCGTCCGCGGTGAAGATCCGCCCGTCGAAATCCCCGATAAAGTATTGGGTCGCACTTCCGCCGTTGGGCCCGCCGGGATTGATGCTTACCAGCAGCACCCACTTGGTTTTCCCGTTATAGTCCATAGGAATAAGGTCGGGACATTCCCATACACCCCCGTGGGAGCCTATTTCCCGTCCGAATTCACTCTCGAGGGTCCACTCCTTCAAATCGGGCGAAGAGTAGAAGCCGATTACCTGACCGGCCGCAAGGGACATGATCCATCTGCTCGAAGCCTCATGCCACCGCACTTTCGGATCGCGGAAGTCGCTGTAAATATCGCTCGATAAAACCGGATTTCCCTCATATTTTGTAAATGTGCGGCCGTTATCGAGGCTGTAGGCGATGCACTGGGTTTGCCTTTTACCTTCCGAGGTATAAACGGCAACGATGGCGCCATGGCCGAATCCGGCGGTATTATCCTTGTCCACGACCGCGCTTCCCGAGAATATGGTCCCGAGAGTATCCGGTAAGATGGCATCGGGCAGGTATTCCCACCGCCTGAGATCTTTCGATACCGCATGGCCCCAGGTCATATTTCCCCAGGTAGACCCGTAGGGGTTATGCTGGAAGAAGAGGTGGTACTCCCCGTGGTGGTAGACCATCCCGTTGGGGTCGTTCATCCATCCCCTACGGGGTGAAAAATGGTAGTTCGGGCGGAACCTCTCCGAATAGTCGAAGTCATGAGCGTCCGCCTGGACGATTTTTTCCGGCAAGCTGCTATTTTTAGGGATATAATCGAACCGGAGTGTTACCCCCTCTCCTTTGCAGGCCGAAACATCCACAGGCACATAGTAGTCGGCATCTCCGTGGGCAAGCCTGATATCCATCCCGGGCCCCACGGCTATACCGTCGTGTAATATATCGACCCTTACCGGAGGGGCGGAATCCTCGACCGGAATAAGCACGAGGTCTTTTCCCACTGTAATATCCAACCGGTAATCCGCGAGTATGTCGCTCTTCGACCGGTCGCTCATCTCGAAACGGTCTGCAAGGATGTGTCCCCATCCTCCCCGACGGTCGTCTACGATCCGTATCCTTGCGCGGGAGCCTTCCAGCTCCGTGACGTCCCATGAGCGCATTACAAGCGCCTCGCCATCGGTATGCGGGCGGGCTGTGCGGACGGGCACTCCGTCCACCAGCAGCTCCGCGCGGCAACCCGTGCCTCCACCCAAAAGGAAATTTATATGGCGGCGGCGGATCGAAAATTCGTCGGAAGTGAGTGTTCCGGTCGGATCGTCGCCGCCCCCGGCAAAACTGTTTGCCAAATAGCGCCCGTCGAAGCCGGTCACTTCGTTCTGAACGCCCTCCGCACCGTGGGAAGGGGCGGCGCCGAAGGCCTCGCCTTCGACCGCCCAACCCTCGTATGTTCCGCCCTCGAAGTCGGCTATGGTTATATCGCCGCGCCTGCATCCCGATAAGATCACAGCGAGGAGACAAACGTACATTATATAATATCCGGTTCGCATGGCTATTTTTTTATAAACCGTATACAATCCAATCCTACGAAGTAGCGGTTCCCGACCGAAGAGGGGTTGGTACCCGTGATATCCACCGTAAGGGTGAAAGCACCATCGACAGGGGTGAACGATCCGAGTCTTACGGCTCCCGAGTTGGCAATGTCATCAGACCAACCGTCGTATTCGACCCCGGTCGGCACGTCGTTAATACGGGAGGAGACTTTCCCGTAATCGGGCGCCCGTGTAAGATAAATTTCCGCATCGTACTGCCCCGACTCGAAGCCCGTGAATCGAAAAGAGATATAATCTCCCTGCGTGCCCCCCACGCAAAGTAGTTGGTGTGAATTGCTCCAGTTGTCCCCGCTAAACCCGACCATATTCTGGACGTCGGCACTGATCGACGCCGATTTCGCGTAGGGCTGTAGGTTCTCGAACTCCGTGGCGCCCTCCACCTTATACCTCTCTTTTTCGACGGGCGCTTCGGGCAGGGGAAGCAATGCCTCCTCTACGCTTGAAATATTTGCGGGCCGTGTTGGGGGGTCGCCGTACCAATATATAGTAGTGTAATAATCCGCCGTCCCCTCCTGCCAGCTCAGCATCTCCAGGTCGAAAACGAAACTCCGGTTAAAGGGAATGGCGTCGAGGTTGCGGGTACGGAAGAAGGTGTTATAGCCGTGAGAACTTTCCAGATCGGCCCTCGGCGCACCGCCGAAGGGGGTTTGAAAAACCACCACCGGAGCCCAGCTGCTGTTGTAATAGTCCTCAGTCCCGGTGCCGAAATGGGACGGGAATTCCTCCCCGTCGACATAGATCTTCTCGTCACCCTCGCCGTACCACGACGGCGCATGGTTGAAGAGAGAAAGGACGTCACCGGCATAGATTCCACGCCCGTAAAGGGTCGTAAAATTCCAGTCGAAACATTTCTCCTCGTCCGGTGTGAGGGGAATGGAAAGTTCCTGTTTCCATGAGGAGTGGAAATACAATGAATTTTCATCCCACCGGTACGGGGATGTGAATGCCGTGACCGAAGCCCGGAGCTCTTCCCCGTTATGGTTTACCAGGGCAATGGATCCATACTCCCTGTATGGCATCCTCCATCGGCTTACGATGTTCCCGGCTCCGTCGGATGCCAGATACCAGCTTGCGACCGGCCGGGCCCCGAGACCGCCGCCCGAGAAATCGCCCAGGGGAAGGTCGACCGTAGTCTCGCCGTCGAACGAGGCCCGAAAGAAGAGGCCGCGCATCAGCCGCTCGTAATCGGCCGGATCGACTTCGATAGAAAAATAGATCGTGCTCACCGCATTCCCTCCCCGGGGAAGTTCCATTTCGATCGCAGACCCGGCCTCTAAGGTGCCGGACATTTCCGTCTTAATACCCGAAGTATCGTCATTAGGGTGTGCCAACAGCCTTCCGGTTTCGATTATCTTATTTGCCGCCCTTGCGGCCACCTTCGCAGAGAAGGTATCAACTCTCTTGCCGGCGGGGTATTTCCGGTAGTTGAACTGGTAGTATTTCGGGGTCTCTTTCTCTCCGGCCGGAAGTTCGAGAGTCACACGGCATCCCGAAGCGTAGGATATGGGCAAGAAAAAGGTGCTGCCCCCTTTCCCCTCTTCCGTATAACTGGTGTGGGGAAGTATCATGCCTTCACCCATCGGAATGCCGAATTTTACCAGGTCGTAGCAGGGAACCGTCCATCCGGGAGCGGCGCTGCCGTCGAAATAGAAGCGCAACGTCCCGTTCTTATTCATGGCGGTCTTCCATATCCGGGTAATTGCGCCCGGCCCGAAATCCTCGAAAAGGACTTTTTCGACCCGACCGTCTATCGTGTCGGTGCGGATGAATCCGAAGCCGTCGTTATTTGCGAACCAGCCCTTAGCGTCGGGTGAGACGCTCCGGCGGTCGTAGCTGCTCTGCTGGAGGCAGCGGTAATCCGGGAAGCGGGTCATCGCCTCGCATGAGACCATCTCGTCCAGAAGTGTCTCCAGGGTTACCTCGTATTTATCCCCGCGGCACGCCCCCAGAATTGCCGGGCAGAGGAGCAATGTAATGATAAACCTTTTCATAACCGGATCAGTTAAATACCTTCACGTCGGCGAACACCGCACCGGAACCCGGGCCCGTAACGATAGCCCACGGATTACGGTACATCCGGTTCATCCGGTTGGTGAAAGCTCTCTGGCCGTTAATATACATAACAGCCACCGATTTTTCGATAACCAGCGTAATATCGTAGGTTCCCGTCGGGGAAACCGGCACATAGATCTCGGTCTGTTTTGTATCGCTGCCGTCTCTTTCGAGATACATGGCCGCGGACGACGAGCCCGGCTCTATCATCACTCTGTATGACTCGTCGGCGCCTTCCGAGGCGGCAAATCGGAAACCGAATCCGGACGAGGCGTCCGCCTCTATGCGGGCGGTTATTTTGGTCGCATCGGACAGCCGTGGAAACAGCACCTGGGCATCCGCTCCAAGAGAGTAGGTTTCCCCCGTTATATTCACGCTCCCCGACTTACCGACGACGGGGTTTTCACGGGGAACGGACAGTCTCTTATCCTGTACTCCGGGAATATCTACCGAAAGGGTGCCGTCCTCATTCTGGATAATCCTGTGCGTTACCATCGAACCGCCCCACTGGTCGGGAGCGCCATCCCCGATACGGGTCGGGCACCATCCGAAAAGGTACCTTACATTGCCGTCCGTGGCGGTCTTTCCCGCATAGTAGGCAATCCCGTCGAACGATGAGTGTTCCGGGGTCGTCCACGGTCCGTCCTGCGAGCGGCTGTATTTATAGTGCACCCTGCGGTCGTTAACGTTGGAATAGACCATATACCAGAATTCTCCCTCTTTGAATACGTCCACACATTCGTAAATGCTGACGGAAGAGTCGGTGTAGAAGGGTTCCTTCATCTCCCAATGGTAGAGATCGGGTGAGGTATATTGCGCCACTGCCGCCCGTCCGTTGAACTGGGCGGTAACCAGCATCCGGTAAAGGCCGATCTCCTCGTCCCAATAAACATGCGGATCGCGGAAATCGTCGCGGTTATAACCCGAGCCGCTTACGGCAAGGTAAAAACTCTTGTCCTTTATCCAGTTGGTAAGGTCGGACGATACCGCCTGTAGTACTGCCTGGGCCGGATAGACGGCGTTGCTCTGGCGGTGGCCGGCATAGAACATGTGGTAGCGGCCCGTTTCGCGATTACGGACGATGCCGCCGGTACAAAGCGCGGCATCCTGCTCGTCGGATTTTCCGACGGGAAGCACCTCGCCCTCGTATTTCCACGTTGCGGCGTCGGCCGAGGTGGCAAGGTGCCACGGATGTAAGAATGCGGGGTATATCGTGCGCCAGTCGTGGAGGTAATAGATGTAGAATTTCCCCTCCGCATAGTAAGGTACCGGGTCTCCGAACCAGCCCGAAGGCGGCTTGAAGTGGATGTCGTAGCCTCCTTTTTCCTCGGCCGCTATGAAATCGGTCGTGGTGTCGATTCCTCCCCCGCCGGTCTTTTCGTCCGGGTCGCTGCATGCGGCAAGGAATGCCGCCGCCGCTGCTATATATGCAAACATCTTTTTCATATTGGTTGCCGTAATGGTATTTTTGCTTCCGGTTCTGCGCCCTCGGCGTGCGGGGAAATTTGCCCACCGCACGCCGTTGCGCCACCTGACTATTTTCTTAAATGGTCGATAATGTTTTTGGTGAGGGTTTCCAGGTTCCCCCTGCGGGAGTTTGTATAACCGGTATCTCCGCAGTTCCACCACTCGTAAGAGGCAGCCCCGTTGCAGAATACCGGGCCGCGTCCGTTCTCGATCCTCGGGAATTCGGCCAGTGCGATCCTTTGTAACGGATAACCATCCCAATCGAACGATCCCAGACCGATGCCGCCCGTCACCTGGTTCCACTCTTCCACCGTACGGAATACTTCGATCGTCTCTCCCGCTTCGAGGTTCCACAGACACCCTTTATTGCTGCGGTTCACACCCGGCCCCTGGAGCATTACGACCTGATGCTCCCTCTGCCACTGGCCTTCGGCCTCGGCAAGCTCCCGGAAGTCCATATCGAGATTTTGGAAAACGGGATGGTCGTAGTTACCGTCCGCCGATATTCCCCATTCGCCGACGTCCGGGCCGCCGATCGGATCGAGGCTGTTGCCGAATTTGTTGAACGGCGAATAGACGGTGATTCCCAGATTCACCACATACTCGCAGGCGAAGGTGGATAAATAAAGCCCGCCGCCGCCGTTAATGTAGTCTTTGAAAGCCTGTACAACCTCCGGATCGGTCGCCGGGGCTACCGGTTCGAACGGGTAGTTGGGTTCGTAATAATGCCACCATATAACGTCGTAATCGGCCAAATTCACCGAACCGTCCCGGATCCCCTGGAAGGATATGTAATGACAGTTTGCATAATTGTCGTCCATCCACTCGAATGCGGCCTTCTCATCTCCGGGGAGTTGTGTCTGATGCGGGGCATACCCGACGAAGGCGAAAGCTTCGTCCCTCTGTGAGGCGGTAACGGTATAGACGAAGTCGTACCCCTGATAAGACAGGGTATATGTCACGGGGTTTCTAAGGTCGATGGTCCCTCCCGTGGCCGGGCTCAGTGCGGCCCCGTCCGTATATTCCACATATGCCGACACCGACGAGAGGTCTGTTCCGTAGGGTACGGTCACGGTGACCGTCCGGGCGAGATTGTTTACCGAGCCCTGGTATTTCCCATCCACGATAAACGATGTTATCATGGCATCTATCACCTCCACATTGACGATATACTCATTGTAAAGGCTTCCGTTAACGACCGTATAGGTTACCGGGCCGGTGAAATTCTGCACCATTCCGCTCGGCGGGGTAACTGTAGCCCCTTCGGATACCTCCACCACAGGGGCGACCATCGTAACGTCGGTTGCCGGCGGGAGCACAACCTCTATCTCCATCTTGTCATTGTCTATGGTCCCGGCGACGCCTTCGATCGAAAAGCCGGTGATAGCCACTTCTGCCGGCATGCCGATGGAGGGGTCGTCGTCGGTGCAGGAAGCAAAGCCGGCGGCCGCTGCTGCAAAGAGGAAAATATCTTATTTATGGTTTTCATCTTATCGAGATTTTAGAATCCGTAATTCTGCTTGTAACTTCCTTTACTGTAAGATATTTGGTTGAGTGGAACAGGCAGGTATTCGTTTTTGTTTTTTTCGAATTTCATACCCTGGTAGTAGCTTCGGCGTGCCGATTCGCTGTCGTAGTAACCGTTTATAACCTCCGCGGCTATACCCCAGCGGACAAGGTCGAAGAAGCGGCTATTCTCCATGGCGAACTCCAGGCGGCGTTCCCAGCGGAGCGCCTCACGGGCGAAGTCGCGGTTCCATGTGCAGTTTACCCCGTCTATATATTCGGCCACGTCCATCGGCATGTTATGGTTTGCATAATTGACCATACCGTTTGCACTGCTGCGTGCTCTGGAACGAACCCGGTTTATCAGCGGCAGGGCTTCGCCGTGCCTTCCCAGCTCGATAAGCGCTTCGGCTTTGAACAGCAGAACGTCGGCATACCGCAGCAGTATCTTGTTCATGGAATTTGCATAGTAGGGAGACATGTTCACGAAGCAGTCACAGCTCGGGTCGACGTTCTCCTTTAGCGAGGCATAGACCGAATAAAGTTCGGGGTCCCTGTTCCAGGAAGCGGCATATATCAGATTCTCGTTATACTTATAGGGAAGGCCCGGGATGGCCACGGTCGAGAAGAGCCTCGGGTCGGCCGTATCGTTCTCGAGGACGTATTCCACATCGTCGAACGTGTCGAACATCGGAAGCCCGGAAGCGGTCTTATAGGAGTTGACAAGGTTCTGGCTCGGCTTATGGAAATCGCAGCAGCCGATCCCTTGGGGAACCGAGAGCATATCGGCGAAATTGAGCCGGCCGAACATGGTGCCGTCGTCGATAGAGAACTGGATCGCAAAGAGCGACTCGATACCATTCTGGTAGGATCCCGGAAGGAAGTTGTATGCAAAATCGGACTCCAGCCCGTAGCCCGACCCGATCACCAGGTCACAGTAGTCGACCACCCGGTTGAGGTCGGCGATGTCGACAGCCGTCACGTTGTGTTTCTCATCCTGCCTGTATGCCTTGTAGAGCATTGTCTTGGCGTAGTAAGCCGCGGCGGCGAATTTGTTTACCCTTCCTACCTCGTGCTGGTTGTTGTTGTTCATATGGCGCTCCGGCAGGTTTTCGACCGCGAAGAGGAAATCTTCGGCTATCTTCGCCCACAACTCGTCGTTGGTCAGCTCCACATTCGAGAGGGTATTGTAATCCTCGTCCGGGAGGAACTCGTCGATATATGGTACGTGTTTGAACATGATCTTGAGCAGGAAATGGAAATGGCCGCGCAGGAACCTCATCTCGGCCATGCGCACCGTCTTGAGCGGGAAATCGGCCTCATCTACTTCATGCAGGGCTTTCAGGGCGGAGTTCACTCTCGAAATGGCGCTGTACATGGCGAACCAGTAACCGTCCAGCTCGCCGAAGTCGGTGCGGATGTTCGACGAGGTCTCGAAGCAATGCTCGGTGTAGCCGTCGGTAATTCCGCCGCCGCCTTTATAGGCGTCGTCCGCACGGACGTCTCCCCATGCCCACATTGCCATGCTGCGGTTATTGCTCAGGGCGGCGTAGGCGGCCGTTACGAACCCTTCCGGGTTGTCGGCCTGGTCACGGTCGAACCCTGCATTGGGATCCGAGTCGAGAAAGTCGGCGCAAGCGGTGGTAACGATTGCGGCCGCCGCCAACATTATAATGAGTTTTCTTTTCATTTTATCTGGTATTTCAGGTTGTTTTAAAACGAAAGGTTGATCCCGAAGGTGCAGGTAACCGGAATCGGATAACCGAACAGGGCATTTTCGGGATCGATGCCGGTGAATCTTTTACTCTTCACCGTAAAGAGGTTTTGGCCGCTGACATAAAAGCGCAGCTTTTCGAGCTTTAACTTCTGCGACACGGCAGATGGCAGGGTATAACCGATCTGGATATTGCGCAGTTTCATATAGGAACCGTTCTCGATGTAGTAGGTCGAGAAGCGCCCCTCGTCGTTGCTGTTGGTGGCCTCCAGCGCGGGAATGGTGGAGCCGGGATTGTTCACGCTCCATGCTTTGAGTAGCCGTGTTCCCTTGTTGGAGCGGGTGTCGTTCACGCTCCAGAAGTCGGTTCGGGATTTTACGTCGAACACATTAAGGTCGACCCCTTGCACCCCGTTGAAGAACACCATCACGTCGAACGCTTTATATTGGAGCGATACGTTCAGCCCCCAGGTAAAGTCGGGATGAATCTTTCCTATCCAGGTACGATCGCCGTCGTCGACGGTGCCGCTGTTGTCCAAATCGCGGTAGCGGATCCGTCCCACGGCCTTACCCGGCTGGTCGGCATGGGCGTCAACCTCCTCCTGTGTTTTGAAAATACCGTCGGCGACGTAGCCGTAGTAGGAGCCGATGGGGCGCCCGAGGATATTGTCACCCATCCCGTTGCCGCCGTATGAGTTCTCGACCTCTTCGGGAAGTTTGGTCACCTTATTGCGGTAAGCCGATATATTCCCGATTACATCGTAGCTGAAATTCCCTTTGGAACCGCGGTACCCCAGTTGGAATTCGACCCCCTGGTTTCGCATCGAGGCGCCGTTGTACCAGGTGCTTCCGCCTTCCCCTATAACCCCTATATAGGGAGGGTTGATCAGAATGTCTTTGGTATCTTTACGGTAAACCTCCAGCGAACCGTAGAGCCGCTGGCCCAGCATCCCGAAATCGACCCCTATATTTGTCTGAGTTGTGGTTTCCCATTTCAGGTTGGGATTACCGCGCTGTATCTGTTTATAGCCGGAAGACAGCTGGCCGCTTCCGTTGCCCAGGAAATCGTAGGCGGTTCCCGAGAGGCCTCCCCATGTGGGGTCACCCAGTCCGTAGTCGGTAGTGTAGAGGGTACGGGTGACGTAATTGCCTATCTCCTGGTTACCGGTCTGGCCCCAACTCACTCGCAGTTTCAGGTCGGAAAGCCACGTGCGCGACCCCTCCATGAACTGCTCGTTGGAGATCCTCCACCCTGCCGAAACGGCCGGGAAGGTGGCAAAGCGGTTATTCCTGCCGAACCGCGAAGAGCCGTCGTGCCTTATGGTAAGGGATGCCAGGTACCGGTCGTCGAAATTATAACCCGCATTGCCGAAATAGGAGAGCAAAGAATATCCCGAGAAGCCCCCCGAGGCCAGCGATGTTCCGATACCCATATCGAGCCACATCTGCTCCGGGGTCTCGATGATGAAACCGTCTTTATAGGCGGTAAAATCGAGGTCTTCCTGCTTGTACATTTCGAAGCCCCCGAGCACGCTGATGCTGTGGCGGCCGAACGTTTTGGAGTAAGTTGCGGTATTTGTCCAGGTCCACTTCATGTTATGGCTCTGGTATTGGGACACCGAGGAATTATCGCTCTCGATTATACCTGTTTTATAGCTGTGGGTCATAGTCCTCTTGTGGTAATTCCCGTAATCCACCCCGAAAGAGCTCTTTACAATGAGGTTATTTACGGGCTCGAGGCTCAGGTAGGCGTTTCCGAATATCCTCCAGAAGGTATAGTTATTATCCTTATTATCATAGAGAAGCCTCATCGGATTGTGGCGGTCCTGCATACCGTTGGTCGGGCCTCCCCATCCGCCGCTTACGGTATGTACCGGGATCACGGGAAGGGATTTCAGGGCTGCATCGAGGATACCTCCGGGGGCCTGTACCTCGGTGGTGCGGTTAACGGTGAGGTTCTCGCCGATTATTAACTTACCCCCGAAAAATTTGAAATCGGAGTTCATCCTGGTCGAAAACCGGGTAAAATCGGTATAGCGCACCAGACCGTCGTTCTGCAGGTAACCGGCCGACAGGTAGTAGCTTCCGTTGTCGGAACCGTTGCTTGCCGAGAAGTTGTAGGACTGCATGAATCCCGTGCGGGTGATCCGGTCGAACCAGTCCGTATCGGAAGTGAGCATAGTACGGTTGGAATCGATATACTGCGGGAGCAGGATGTTCTGTAAAACGGGATTGCCGTCGGCATCGTAATTCCACGTATAGCGGTAGCCTATATTGTTGGCATTGGGATCGTTCCCCGAGTTCATTCCGGCACGCCACATCGCCTCTCCGTACTGCCGGGCGTCGAGCACCTTCATCCGGTTGCCGTAGAAAGAACCGGTGACATAGGAGTCGAAAGCGAACTTGGGTTCGCCCTTGGCGCCCCTTTTGGTGGTGACTATTATGACGCCGTTGGCCGCCCGCGATCCGTAAATACTGGCCGCCGATGCATCTTTGAGCACCTGGATCGACTCTATGTCGTTCGAGTTCAGCTCGTGCATACCCCCTTTGGTAGCCACGCCGTCGATCACCAACAAGGGGTCGTTGTTATTGAACGTCCCCTCGCCGCGGATACGTATGGTCGCCGCACCGCTCGGATTCCCGTCGCTGGATACGACCATGCCCGGGACGCGGCCCTGGAGCGCTTTGATGGGGTTATTCTCGGCGGCGGACATCATCTCGTCCACCTTCACTATGGATACGGCCCCCGTGAGATCGGCCTTCCTTTCGGTGCGGTAACCCACGGCCACCACTTCGTCGATGGTCAGGCGGTCTTCTTCGAGGAATACGGTCAGTTCGCTCCGGTCACCGACCGGAACCTCTTTTGTGATATGTCCCAGGCAGGAAACCGTGAGTACGGAGCCCGGGGCGGCGTCGATAGTGAATGTCCCGTCCTGTATGGTGGTCACACCGGTGGTCGTCCCCTTGATTATGACGGCCGCTCCGATTACGGGCTCACCGTCCGCCTCGGAAAGAACCCGTCCCGTTACGGGGCCGGCCTGTGCAAAGAGCGGTAATACGCCGCAGGGCAGGAGAAGAAAAACGAGTAAACTGAAACAGATCAGCCTTGAAATTTTCAATCTCATCGATATGGTTGTTTTAGGTTAGTACTGGGCCGGCGTCGGGTTGCCGATATTCGGTAACGAGCCCCCTCTCATGTTGCAAACTTAGTCGGGATAATAGCCCGAGGCTTGCAAAATCGTATCAAAAAAGGGTAATATCATTTCAATTTCGACCCGGCGAAATAGTATATAAGCCTTCGAGCAGGAGTTTTCGTACGGTTTTTGAAACAAGAATATCAATTAGAAATCCGACCATGAAAAAAGAGAACAGCCCCGGCGCACCGGTGCTCGAAAAATACAGCCAGAAGCGCGACCCGGCGACCACGCCCGAACCCGAGGCCGCAGTAAAACATTCCGCCGGGGAGCCCATATTCGTTGTGCAGCGCCACGATGCGAGCCGGCTCCATTTCGATTTCCGCCTCGAGGCAGACGGGGTACTAAAAAGCTGGGCCGTCCCGAAGGGCCCCTCGCTCAATCCCGGGGAGAAGAGACTCGCCGTACAGGTTGAAGACCATCCTCTGGACTATGCGGGATTCGAAGGCACTATACCGGAAGGAAATTACGGGGCGGGGACGGTAGAGGTCTGGGACAGCGGCACATACACTCCCCTCGAAAAGCACCGCAATGTAACGAGGGCTATCGAGGAGGGCCTGTTGGAATTCAGCCTGCATGGCCGTAAATTGAAAGGCAGGTTTACACTCGTGCGCACCCGGATGTCGGGGCAGGACAAAAACTGGCTGCTGCTGAAAAATGACGACCAGTATGCCGTGCACCGTGATTGGGAGGCCGACGACTTTCCTTCACATGAAAAGATGCAAGATTAGACCGGTTCCGAAACCGGAATAACCTCTTTCCACCCCTTTTTAACATTTTCCGCTACGGCTTTCTCTTTGAGTTCGAGAAGCTGCTCGTAGCTGTCGGTAATATTCACGTCCCGCTGGAGGTGCTGTCGGCGGTTGCTGCTGAAATTGGTGACATGGAGCACGTAGGCGGGCCAGTCGCCCGTCCTCTCTTTATTGGTTTTCCAGCCCATAATTTTGAGCACCATTACCTTATCGCCGATATTCTTCCGGTAGACCTCGCGGAAGAGAATTTCGCTGGGCATCAGTTTGGGTATGGCGAGCTGTTCGAGCTCCGAAGGCTTGAAAGAGGAAAAATTCTCCACCTGGGAAAGCCTCACATCATTCGCGTCGGCTCTTTTGTCATCCCGGAACCGCTCGATTACGGGAGCGACGAAACTGATCCCGTTAACATTATCCGCGACACGGTACTCACCCTCGGAAATTTCCAGCAGTGGATTGGTTATGATCCCGTTGGGGGTCTCCCAACGGGCGTCGTTGACCGAGAACTCTATCACACGGTCGGGTTCCACCATCCGGAAAGCAACATGGTTCGAGTCGGTCTCCGTAAACTGGGACGGCATTACCCTGGGCAGGAAGTAGTCGTACAGCTCTTTTTTCTGCTTTACCGTCATACCTCCACCTACCCTGGTAACGATCTGATACTTGCCCTCTTCGGGCATCAATGCCAGGAGCATCGTACGGACATGGCCGCGGAGCTCTCCCGTACCCTCGGTAAACCCTACCACTACCGCATCCACATTATGGCGCGGTTTGATCTTCCAGACAAAGGGCATTTCGCTTCTTACCACCAGCCCTTCCGACCCCTCGCCTTCGACCCACTCGGCGAATATCTCCTTAACCCGGGCGTTCGAACGGGCCTCCTGCCAGTCGACCGGATGGCAAAGCTCGCCGCCGGCGAGTATCTCGTCCAGTTTTTCAAGTGTCTGGCCATAATTTCGCGGCTTGAAGTCCGATCCGTCGAGTTCGGTAATATCGTAGCATGCCAGGCGAAGGTTCGCCGCTTTCTTTTTATTGGCAAGGGCATTTATAAGGTCGTTGACCCTTGTCTTTTTTTTCGGGTCGTAGACATAAAGTTCTGCGGGGATTACCGCCTGGTGGATGCCGTTCGCCTTCAAAACTTTTACGGCATCGTCGAGGCAGGCGAGTCCGGTGCGCACCCTTCCCGACCGGTTGAGGATCACCGCGAAGCCGTCCTGGTAGAATATGTCGGCGAATTCCCCGTCGTATTTCCTTGTCACCCAATAAAGATTGTCACCCAGCCGGGAGTCTATCTGCTGAGGACTTATGGCCGTGAACTTTTTGAGGAAGTCTTTTTTATAGGCCATCGATTTGGCAAGCGAGGATTTGTCGATAGCCTCCGCTTTGCCCTCGAGGTAGCCGTTACGCTCCGTGAGTTTGCTATTATCGACCTTCATCTTCGGGGGTTTTGAGTTCTATGTCGCTCAGGTGCATTATAAGGATGTAGCGGTCGGCCTGTATACGCCCTTCCAGGAACGCCCGGTAGGGCTGTCCGCCGCGCGAGAGCAGAATAGGATCGTTGCCTTTCTCCCCTCCGCCCAGCATTACCAGAGAATCTTTCTTTTGCAGTTCGCCGGCCATATTGTATAGAAAATCGAACGTTGCGCCGTTGATATGGCGAATCTGGTAACTGCGGGTAAAGACGAACCGCCGTATAACATCCCGGCGCGGAAAAAGGCGCCCTGTCCATTTAAGCGGGAATTCCTTGTTGACATTAGAGGGGAGTTTATTAATGTCCCTGCGCTCGCGTTCGCTACCGTCGGGGTTGAATACCATACGGAACAGGTTGACACTGTACGCAATCCGGTTGTCTTTGTCGATCCACAGGCGGTGGGTGCGGGTCAGTTTTCGGCCGATGATCTCAACATCTATTTCGGGATCGTCCTCGATCAGAGCCTCAGCTACCTCTTCCCACGACCCGAACTGCCGCGCCAGGGTCTCCTCGTCCAGATCGAGGGTAGATTTGAGTACTCTAACGTTGAATTTCTCACCCCCGTCTTTGAGTACCGTCCGCACGAACGGCCTCTCGGTCTGCGCATCGAACGCCACCTCGGCGTCCCTGCGTTTCGCGTTTGCTATGTGTACTCCCCGAAGTGCCATATCAGAACATTGAAAAGTCTATATCCCCGTCCCCTTCGTCGACGATGCGGTCGTCGTGGGTCTCGTCGATATTCTCGCAGTCGCCGAAGCAGAGCCACTCGTATATATTTTTGACCCCTATCATTAAAAACAGAGTCTCCCCCGAAACCATCACGAATGCCGGACTGGGGGCGTAGCTGTCGTTGTAGGTATATTCGAAGGTATATATCCTGTCCCCGATCGCCGCTATCAAATCGGGTGTGGCCGTGGTCAGTTCGTAGAAATCGGTAATACTGTAATCGAGGAACTCCTCGGGCTTGACTTTTTTCGAGAGCACATTAACCGTATTAAAGCTCGAAGGGAACATCCGGGCGGGTTTCCCCTCGGCATCGACCGTTTGAAGCTCCGAGCGCTCTACCCATTGGCCGTCCCCGGACAAAATGCCGCTGCCGGTTCCTCCGAGTGGAATGATATACTTTCCCGATTCGTCGGTGGTCAGAAGGCGGCACTGGTCACCTTCGTCGTCCACGGCCATAAGCTCGGTCCAGCCGTAGAGCTTGCGGCGGTCGATCTTCGTGGGGGATGCGGAAAATTCCTTCCTGCCTATTTTAAACGTTAGTTCCCGGGCCATTTTATTATTGTTTATAACTCTCAATACTGCAAAGTTTCAACCAAACGACCGAGACTTGCGGCCGGGTACTACACCTTTACGGTTAAATTTATTACATTTGCCCGGGTACCGACACCCGATACCTCTCACGGTTAAACTATAAACCCTCACGCATGAAGAAGATAATTTTACCCGCAGCCGCCCTTTTACTGCTGACGGCAGGATGCGGCGGCAGCAAGCAGAAAAAGCTCTCGTCGGGAATCCGCCTGGAAAACCTCGACACATCGGTCGACCCCGGAACCGATTTTTACCGATTCGCCACCGGCGGATGGATGGATGCCAATCCTCTTACGGACGAGTTCGCCCGCTTCGGAAGTTTCGACCAGTTGCGCGATCTGACCACCACCCGAATGAACGGGCTTATCACCGATGTCGCGGCCCTCGATGCCGACCACGGAACTCTCGAGCAGAAGATCGGCACGCTCTACAATATTGCCATGGACAGCGCAAAGCTAAATGCCGACGGAGTGGAGCCCATCAGGGAAGAACTCGACGCTATCGCCGCCCTCGAAAACAAGGAGGAGCTGATCGAACTTGCCGGATGGATGAGGCAATACGGCTTCTCTCCCTATTTCCGGCTGGGGATCGGCGCCGACAGAATGAGCAGCCGCGACAATATCCTCAATATAAGCCAGGGAGGCATCACCCTCGGGACAAGGGACTATTACGTATCGGACAGTCCCGAGAATAGAGAGATACGCGAAAAATACCGGGAACATATCCGCCGGATGTTCCTCCTTGCCGGATTTACCGAGACCGATGCGGCCCGCGCCGCCCGCGCCGTGATGGAGATAGAAACGACGATCGCACGGGAATCTTTCGACCGCGTGAAACTGCGCATTCCGCGGGAAAATTACCATAAAATGACCTACGGTGAGCTGAAGAGTACCGTTCCCGGATTCGACTGGGACACCTATCTCGACGCCGTGGGGCTCGATCGGCCCCAGGAGCTGAACCTTTCGCAGATCGAACCGGTCAGAGCGGCCGCAGGCACGATAGCCCGCCTGCCGCTGGCCGACCACATTGCATACCTGCAATGGAATGTAATCAACCGTGCCGCACCATACCTGAGCGACGAGTTAGTGGAGCAAGATTTCGACTTTTTCAGCCGCACCATGTCCGGTACCAAGGAGATGCAGCCCCGGTGGAAGCGCGCGGTGACCACAGTGAACGGAGCCCTGGGCGAAGCGGCGGGCCAGCTCTATGTCGAAAAATATTTCCCTGCTGAAGCTAAGGAGCGGATGATACACCTTGTGGACAACCTCAAAGCGGCCCTCGCCGAGCGCATCGACGGTCTGGACTGGATGAGCGACCAGACAAAGGAACAGGCCCGCGCCAAGCTGGGCACATTCATGGTAAAGATCGGATATCCCGACAAATGGAAGGATTACTCGACGCTCGATATTCTGGACGACAGCTACTGGGCCAATATCAAGCGCGCGGCCAATTTCAACTACCGGGAGATGCTCGATAAACAGGGTAAGCCCGTGGACAATACAATCTGGGGTATGACGCCACAGACCGTCAATGCCTATTACAGCTCTACGACCAACGAGATTTGCTTCCCGGCCGGTATACTCCAGTACCCCTTTTTCGATATGGATGCCGACGACGCTTTTAATTACGGGGGAATCGGGGTTGTGATCGGCCACGAAATGACCCACGGATTCGACGATTCTGGACGTCAGTACGACAAGGACGGCAACATGAACGACTGGTGGACGGAGGAGGATGCCCGGATGTTCGACGCGCGTGCCGACCGTCTGGTGGACTTCTTCGATGACATAGAAGTTCTGCCCGGACTGAATGCCAACGGACGCTTTACCCTCGGCGAAAACATTGCCGACCAGGGTGGTCTGGTAGTATCGTATGGGGCCTACAAGAAGGCCACGGCTGATAATCCTCTCGAAGATAAGGACGGTTTTACCCCCGACCAGCGCTTCTTCCTGGCATATGCAGGGCTTTGGGCCGGCAACGTCCGCGAAGCGGAGATTCGGCGCCTGACCACAACCGACCCACACTCGCTCGGCAGGTGGCGTGTGAACGGCACCCTGCCCCATATAGATATGTGGTACGATGCGTTCGGCATCACCGAAGACGATCCGATGTATATCGCTCCGCAGGAGCGGGCGGTGGTCTGGTAGAACATCCCTGCACAATGCCAAAAACAGACTGCCCGCGATTTGCGGGCAGTCTGTTTTTTATAGGATGTATATCTCTATTCGACTTTTACGCATCGGACGGAGGCGCCCGAAACGCGTGAGGTAGCAGAAGTATATTCTACAAAAGGGGCAGACGATGAACCGGGGCGTTCGGCAATGGTTTCACCATACCAATAACTTGCCACAGAGGTCATCGTTCCGGCAAGAGGGAAAGCCGACCAGTAAACACCTACCCTACCCACATACATAAAGTTATTGGTATTGTTCCTGTTGATCAATCCACCCAATGGCCAGTAACCGAGCACCTCGGATTCCAATACATGAATATCGCTATGGTAAGTTAGTCCAAGCTCCTTTAACCCCTGCCAGGGCGAGGCCGCGCTGTTGACACAAACCGGCACCCTCCATCCTTCAGGACAGGGATCGTATGCAGTTTTGGTGTTGTTGGACCCGTTATACCATAAATTACCGTTTATAAGGCTCCAATCCGAGGTATACCAATCGCTGTTGCTCCATTGCATCGTAATATAATGATTCGGGTTCAGAATGGAATACTCCAAATTCGTAGCACCGCTGGTATTAGTCCGTTCGACCACCGATATAGACACCGGATTTCCATATCTATCTTAAAGATGCCTGAACTCATTTTAAGTTATGTAAGCAGCCTTCGGTAAAGGATCCTTACGCCCCAACAGGTATA
>JAJBVJ010000063.1 GCA_020859875.1 Rikenellaceae bacterium | reverse complement strand
GTATGACAGACATTACGGTAGCCATCGACAAGATAGACAAAATAGGTATGGATGCGGTAAACGAAGAGCTCCGATCCAAAGGGATCTCCGAAGGGGCGGTCGCCGCCCTTCAACCCATCCTGATGCTCGAAGGGACGAACAAAGAAAAACTGGAATCACTCCGGGCCGCAATTTCCCAGTCCCAAACGGGTATGGCGGGCATCGAAGAGATGGAAAAACTGCTGGACTATTGCCAGGTGCTCGGGCTGGAGGGGAACCTGGAGGTCGACCTGTCGCTGGCACGCGGTTTGAACTACTATACGGGTACAATTTTCGAGGTGAAGGCCGACGATTACGCCATCGGGAGCATCTGCGGCGGCGGCCGCTACGACGACCTGACGGGGATTTTCGGGATGCCCGACACCCCCGGGGTCGGCATCTCTTTCGGCGCGGACAGGATATACGACGTGATGAACGGGCTCGGGCTTTTCCCCGAAGAGGCGACTCTCACCACTAAAGTACTGTTCCTCAACTTCGGGCCCCACGAGGAGATAGCGGCCATGAGGGCCCTCTCGGCCGTACGCCTTGCCGGTATTCCTTCCGAGATTTATCCCGACGGGGCGAAGGTGAAAAAGCAGATGGAGTATGCAAACAAGCGGAATATCCCGCTGGTAGTGATCATCGGAAGCGACGAACTTGCCGCAGGTACGGCCGTCGTGAAGGATATGCGGGAAGGCGGCCAGATAACGGTTCCCATCGGGGAACTTCCCGGTGCCCTCGTTTAAATTATCGTAACAGACCATGAAAAAATACTTTATACTTATCCTTTTACTCTTCATCCCGCCGGCACTTTCCGCCCAAAGGATCGGAAGGGCGGCAGCTACGGGCGACGATGCCACACTGCAGCTGGAGAAGTTCAATTACTTTTTCCGCTACCTGAACGGCTCCTATATCGAAAAGGTGGACGATGCCGAACTTATAGAGACCGCAATAAAGGATATACTGGCGGAACTCGATCCACATTCGAGCTACCACTCCCCGGAAGAGATGGTGGAGGTTGCCGAATCTTTCGACGGGAAATTCTCCGGGATCGGGGTGCAGATAAACATACTTAACGACACCCTCCATGTGGCGAGCGTGATCAGCGGCGGCCCCTCGGAAGAGGTAGGCCTCTACCCCAACGACCGCATCGTAGAGGTGGACGGCACCGATATAGTGGGAATGAACCAGACGGATGCCGTAAAGCTTTTGCGCGGCCCGAAGGGTACCACGGTAAATATCGTGGTGGTACGTCCCGGACAGGCCGGCAAACTCGGTTTCCGCATCGTACGGGACGACATCTCACTGGAGACCATAGATGCCGCCTATATGATCCGGCCCGGTGTGGGTTATATCCGCGTTAACCGTTTCGCACATACCACCATGAGCGAATTCAGGGAGGCCTACAAGTCGTTCGATTCGCCCGGTGCGTTGATTCTCGACCTGCGGAGTAACGGCGGGGGACTGCTCACCCAATCCATCGAAATGGCCAATTTCTTCCTACCGCGCGGATCGCTTATCGTCTCGACCCAGGGTCGGACGGTTCCCTCCGAAGAGATCCGTGCCCCGCAGCAGGGCACTTTCCTTAAAGGGAAGGTCATAGTTCTGATCGACGAGTTTTCGGCTTCGGCGAGCGAGATTGTAGCAGGGGCTCTGCAGGACTGGGACAGGGCGGTGATCGTCGGGCGTCGCAGCTTCGGCAAAGGGCTCGTCCAGCGGCAGTTTCCCCTTCCGGACGGCTCCGCGGTGAACATCACGGTATCCAAATATCTCACCCCCTCGGGTAGGGCAATTCAGCGTCCGTTCGAAAAGGGCAAGGGGTCGGACTACTACGAGCAGTTTGTCAACCGGTTCGCCAGCGGCTACCGCGATTCCCTCAATACGGCCGATTTCGAAAGGTTCCCCACTCTGCGCCTGGGAAAAAGCGTTTATGAGGGCGGGGGCATCTATCCCGACTATTACATAGAAGCGGACACCAGCGGTTACTCCGACTACTACGGCTCACTTATACGCAAAGGGGTTATATTCGAGCAAAGCAATCTTATATTGGATCGCTCCCGCAACCGTCTCATCGAAGAATTCCCGACCGTCGAGGATTTCGGCGACCGGTACTCCGTCGGCGAAGATACCTTCCGGGAGCTCATCCGATTGGGGGAAGAGAGGGAGGTACCCTTCGTGGAAGCCGACTTCGAGGTCTCGAAGGAGTCCATAGCCGACCGCCTGCGCTTCTACCTTGCACGTAACCTATACGGTGAAACCGGAGCCTATATTCTCTCGAACGAGAAGGATGCAGTAGTCTCCAAAGCGCTGGAGGTTCTGCAGAACTGGGAGATCGAAGCCGAAGGGATCGCCACGGACGGGATTTAAGTGCTTCCGGGTGGCTGCCTAACCCCACTTTTAGAGTCAAATATTTGTAGTCTTGGCAATTTTACATATATTTGCTCTGAACTAATATACCCGTAATATGGCAGATAATATGGATATTCGCAGGGAATCCGATATCGAGGGAGGGGAGGAAGTTTATTCTAAGGCGGTACGTGCAGGACGGAGGACATACTTTTTCGATGTAAAGGCCACCCGCAACGACGACTATTTTTTGACAATAACCGAAAGCCGCAAGAAACAGAACAAAGACGGTTCGTTCGTCTACGACAAACATAAACTGTATCTCTACAAGGAAGACTTTGCCAAATTTTCAGACGGGCTCCAGGAAGTAATTGATTTTATCAAAGAGCATAAACCCGAATTTTTCGAACAGCAGGAAACATTTCTGAACGGGGCCTCACCGGTGGCCGTAACGGTCGATGAAGAGTTCGAAAGCCTTTGAGGGCGTTTTAAATATTATACAGCCCGCGCCGGTGCGCGGGTTTTTTATTTCTTTCCATCGACTACGGCTTC
>JAJBVJ010000282.1 GCA_020859875.1 Rikenellaceae bacterium | reverse complement strand
CCTTCACGGGGTTGTCCACCCGGATGGTACCGTGGTCGGAGGTGATGATAACCTTGTGTCCGCGCTCGGAGAGCATCCTCAGCAGGGTGAAGAGTTCCGAGTGTTCGAACCACGAACGGGTGAGCGAGCGGAAGGCCGCCTCGTCCTCGGTGAGCTCGCGGATGATCTCGGTCTCGGTGCGCGCATGGGAGAGTATGTCGAGGAAGTTGTAGACCACCACCGAAAAGTCGGCATCGTAGATGCGGTTGATATTGTCTATAAGTTTACGTCCGGCTTCGGGCCGCACCAGCTTATCGAAGGTCATGCGGTAGTTCTTGCCGTTGGACTGCATCTGGCGCCGCAGGAAATCCTCCTCGTAGAGGTTCTTGCCGCCCTCTTCGTTGTCGTTGAGCCACTTGCCGGGAATCAGCTTGTCGATTCCCAGGGGCATCAGACCGGCGAATATGGCGTTGCGGGCATACTGGGTCGCCGTGGGCAGGATGGCGCAGTAGAAGTCTTCGACCTCGGTGTCGTACCATCCCCTGAGGCAGTCGCTGATCGAACGCCACTGGTCATACCGGAAGTTGTCTATCAGAAGGAGTGTGGTTTTGCGGTTGTTGTCCGCCACGGGGAATACGTTGCTGCGCATCAGGGTGTGGGACATCACGGGGGTGTCCGCGTCCCTGTGGTTGATCCAGTGGGCATAATTCCTGCACACGAATTTTGCATATTCGTTGTTGGCCTCGTTCTTCTGGTAGGAGAGTATCTCCTTGATGCCCTCGTCGGTGGAGCCGGTGAGCTCGATCTCCCAGTTTACCAGCTTACGGTAGATATTGCACCAGTGGGTGAAGGTGGAGGCGTCGCCCAGCGATGTGGAGATCTGCCCGAACTCGGCGCGGTAGTCGGCGGTGGTCTGCTCGGTTACCAGCTGGCGCGAGTGGACGTTCTTCTTTATGGAGAGCAGCACCTGGTTGGGATTGACGGGCTTGATAATATAGTCGGCGATCTTCGAGCCTATGGCCTTGTCCATGATATTCTCCTCCTCGCTCTTTGTGACCATTATCACCGGCGTGGTGGGCCGTATCTCCTTGATGGCGGGAAGGGTCTCGAGGCCGGTCATGCCGGGCATCATCTCGTCGAGGATGATAAGGTCGTAGGAGCTTTGGCGCACCATATCGACCGCATCGTAGCCGTTGTTGCACGATTCCACTTCGTAACCCTTTCCGGTCAAAAAGAGGATGTGGGGCCTGAGCAGTTCGATTTCGTCGTCCACCCAGAGTATTTTGGCTGCGTTCATGTGCGGGGATTGTTTTTTGCAAAGTTAATAAATCGGGGAACATTTCCCTTGCAGGGGTAACGCCCCTTCTGCAATAATATTGCCCGGGTCGCTGCGGCATTAAAAAGGGGCCCGGGCCGACACCCGGCCCGTGGAACCCCGGCCGGCGAAAACCGATGCCGGGGGATACGGGAAGCCTGATAATAAAAAAGTTAAAAAAACATTGGCCTTGTGGGGGATAACAAAATAAATATATTATATTTGCACTCCTGTTTAAACACAAAAACTTATTAAACTATATAGTTATGACAAAGGCTGATCTTGTAAACGAGATTTCGAAGAGTACCGGCGTGGAGAAGGCACAGGTACAGCAGATAATCGAATCTTTCATGGAAAATATCAAAGAGTCGATGATCGATCAGAACAACGTGTATCTGCGCGGCTTCGGAAGCTTCATCATAAAGAAACGCGCTCAGAAAGTAGCCCGCAACATCTCCAAGAACACTACCATCACCATTCCCGCGCACAATATTCCGGCTTTCAAACCGGCCAAGAGCTTCGCGGCGAAGGTCAAAGGTGCCAAGTAATTACACTCAAATAAAACTGATATTATGCCAAGCGGTAAGAAAAGAAAAGGGCATAAAATGGCTACCCATAAAAGGAAAAAACGCCTCAGGAAGAACAGGCACAAAAAGAAAAAATAGGTAGTTTCAAAATGTTCCTAAACTAAAATAAACCTGAAGAGCCGCATAAGTTCTTTGGGTTTATTTGGTTTTAGTCGACGGCTGTTCACTGCGGCTGCAAAATGCCATGAATAAAGAATTAGTAATCAACGTTACATCCAATGAGATAACCATCGCCCTTCTCGAAGATAAAAAGCTCGTGGAGCTGAGCAAGGAGAAGTGTAGGACGGGTTATACCGTGGGAGACATATACCTGGGGAAGGTCAAAAAGATCATACCCGGGCTAAATGCGGCCTTTATCAATATAGGTTACGAGAAAGACGCCTTTCTCCACTACCTCGACCTGGGGCCCAATTTCAACACGCTTCACAAGCTCACCCAGTCCCTGGCCGCAAACAAGCGGACTCCGAAATTCGAGAACCTCAAATACGAGCCTCAGATAGGCAAGACCGGGAAAATTTCGGCATGCATCTCCACAGGCGAGTCCATCCTTGTCCAGATCGCCAAAGAGGCGATCTCTACCAAAGGGCCGCGGCTTACCTCGGACATATCGCTGGCCGGCAGGCACGTGGTGCTCATTCCCTTCACAAACAAGGTCTCGGTATCCCAGAAGATCCGCTCGAACGAGGAGCGCAAGCGCCTTAAAAAGATCGCCGACCAGACTCTTCCGCGCAATTACGGGGTAATAATCCGTACTGCGGCGGCGGGGAAATCGGATGCGGACATCGTCTCCGACATCGAGTCGCTGATCGAAAGGTGGGAAGGTGCGCTGCGGAAGGTGCGCCAGAGCCAGCCGCCGGCACAGCTGCTGAGCGAACTCAACCGCGCGACCACCATTATCCGCGACCTTCTTAACGGATCGTTCAGCGCCATCCACATCGACGACAAGGCGATGTACGAAGAGGTGCGCGAATACATCCAGCAGATCGCCCCCGAGAAGCAGAAGATCGTAAAGCTCTACAAGGGCAGCGTCCCTATATTCGAC
>JAJBVJ010000163.1 GCA_020859875.1 Rikenellaceae bacterium | reverse complement strand
GTATATTTTACAGTCGGGCAGGAATGGTATTCTCATCGATTTGAGGATCATCAGCGGAACTATCCTTTGGGAAACGATATTTGCGAAATATTCACGGCAGAATTCCATTTGTCTTTCGTCCAGTTCTTTTTCCGAAAGGATGCGGATTTTTTCCGACTCGAGCTGGCGCAGCACCCGGGCGTAGGTGTCCATGAACATCTCCTGGAGCTGCCATACTTTAAGATTGATCCTGGTCAGCAGCTCCGAGGGAGTATACCCCCCCGGTAAGTTCACGGTCTTTTTTACGTTTGGATTTCTCCATCCTCAATATATTCGCCACACGCACCTTTATAAATTCGTCCTGGTTGTTCGAGAAAATACCCAGGAACCGAAGCCGCTGCATCAGGGGATTATTGACATCCTGAGCTTCCTGTAAAACCCTTTCGTTGAATTGGAGCCAGCTCAGTTCCCTGTTGTAGAATTTGCAAACATGATGGTGATGATCGTGGGTGTTATTCATATCAGCTGATTTATAAAGTGCAAATCCGTGTCAGACCTGGTTGCAAAGCTAAAAAACAATAATCGTTCCGGTGGAAACCGCCCCCGCAAAGAGTGGAATCATAACAATAAATTAACATAAAATTAAAATAATGGAGAGCCTCTATCCCGACACGCACATTAAATCCGGCGCTGGTATAAAAATTGAGTCGTTATTGTGGTTAAATCAGAAAAACCTATGGAAAAAGTACTGACTAAGGATTCTCCCGTCAAAACGGTAAATCCTACTACCAACCGAATCGAGATGACCTTCGATGTAATGTCGGACGACCGGATCGAGGATATTCTCCGAAAGGCCGACTCGGCATTTACCATGTGGAGCAGGACAGCCATATCCGAGCGCACCACACTTCTGAGGAAGCTGGCCCGCGGCTTTAGGCGCAACCGCGAGGAGCTTGCAAGGCTCGCTGCCGTCGAAATGGGCAAAGTATACCGGGAGGGACTTACCGAGGCCGACCTGTGCGCCAGAGTATTCGAATACTATGCGGAGCACGGAAGGAGACTGCTCAAAGACAAACCCTATGAATTCAATACGAAAGCATACGTTACCTACCAGCCCTTGGGGGTAATCCTGAGTATTCAACCCTGGAATTTCCCCTATTCCCAGGTAGTGCGAAATGCGGCACCCATTATACTTGCCGGCAATACCTTCGTTCTGAAACACTCGTCCAACGTACCGCAGTGTGCGGCTGCGATAGAGCGAATCTTCCGCGAAGCGGGATGCCCCGAGGGGGTTTTCTCGAACCTATATATCCGGGGGGGGCAAAAGCCAGCGAGATCATCGCCGACGACCGAATAAAGGGCGCTACCTTCACGGGCGGGGTCGAGGCCGGAAGGTCGGTTGCGGAAGCCTGCGGACGCAAAGCGAAAAAATGCGTCATGGAGCTTAGCGGGATAGACCCGATGCTAGTGCTCGACGATGCGGACGTGGCATCCAGTGCGGAAAAGGCCGTTTCTCTCAGGATCCGGAATGCCGGCCAGGTTTGCAACTCCCCCAAAAGGATCATCGTCGATCGGAAGATCGTAGAACGTTTTATACGGGAAGTCGTCGGCCACCTGGATAATATCAAAGTAGGCGACCCGCTCGACGAGCATACCGCGATGGGGCCTCTCTCCTCCGTCGATGCCGCAAAGTCGATAAAGACACAGCTCGATAAATCGATAAGGCAGGGGGCGGTATTAGTGCCCTACAAGGGGTACGACCCCACCCGGAAAGGGGCATTCCTGATGCCGGCACTGCTTCGCAATGTCGAGCCGGGCATGGAGGCCTTCGACCGGGAAATATTCGGCCCCGTACTGTCGATAGTAACTGCAAGGGACGAAGCCCACGCCATCGAACTGGCAAATAATTCGCGCTTCGCTCTGGGAGCCTCGGTCTTTACCTCCGACAAGAAGCGCGGCGAGAGGGTGGCCCGGCAGGTAGACGCCGGCATGGTCGGGATAAATACCACGGCGGGAAGCACTCCGGAACTTCCCTACGGCGGGACGAAAGACTCGGGCTACGGACGCGAACTCTCCGATTACGGGGTTCACGAATTCACCAATCCGAAATTGATAAGGTTCTGACAAACACCGATAAAAAAGCCCTGTTCGGGGCTTTTTTATCGTATTATCACCTGCGGGCCGACGGGCTTGAGATAGATGCTGTCCGAATCGAAAACCACGATGAAATTTTTGAAAAAGCGGTTGCCCAATATCCCGACAAAAAAAAGGTGCCGCCCGTCGAGTTTCATTACCGGAATGTAATTATCCGTGACCAGCATATTTGCGATCCCGAACTTTTCCGGCCATAATATTCCCAGTTCTATTCGCGGATTGGGTGTGAACCGCGTAGTATCCTTTACCGTCATGCGGTCGGCCGCCTCGAGAAAATGAGGTACTTTTTCATGGGATCGGTTAAGGACAAGGGCGTTGGAGTTACCCAGGTCGAAAAGAAAATCTCCCGATACGGACTCCGAATCGCCATCGGGGTCATATACGGTGAGGGTCGAATTTATGTAGGGAGATAGAAAGGTCGAATCCAGAGTTATAGGATACGCATGAAAATCCCGGAGGTATTCCTCCTCCGGTCTACCTATTTTAACCGTTTCGCCGGAAATATCCAGCTCCACGGGCTCCGGCATACAGTATACGGGAAAAATAATATCCCGGGGCCTGTCGGAAATGTCGGCAACCAGAGCATCCACATAAATCTTTTTCCCGTTAAATGAAACGGTGTCCCGTATTATACCGGAGACCTTTACCGCTTGCGGCCATATCCACATCCGGATATAGGCATTTTCGCCAGGATCGAGAAGCACCACATTCAGTTGGTCGATATTATCTCTTACGAATTTCTCGTCGAAAACTATTTTCGGGAAGGCGCTCTCCAGAAAAACCGTTGCCTGTATGTTTTCGTTTATAGTCCACCGGGTGTAAATATGGTTGCCCACTAAATGGATTGGATATTCCGACTGCCGGGCCATGGTTACCAGTGGCAATAGAACGGATATAAATAAAGCCAGTATTTTATTCATTACCGCTATTTCGATTACCTGTTCAATCCAGCTTTGATCCCCTTTATCCCCTTCTGGTAGAGCCGCTCTATCTTATTGAAGTCCTTGACGCTTTTGGTTCTGAACAGCAGGGCGGCTATGCATATTCCGATTGCAAGGCAAAACAGCAGCGATAAGGTGAGGATAAAGTTATAAGCCATATCCTGAAGTAGCCCGGAGGTGTCCTGTCCGGGACCCGCTTCGTAAACGCGTATGCCGGCAAGCATCGTCCTGTAGGCATACATACCCGGGATCATCGTTATGCAGGCCGGAAGAGTGAATACCACCGGCGGAGTATGTATCCTGTGGGCCATAACGATCCCGGCAAGCCCTATGGCGACCGCACCGCACAAGGTAGCTCCCACGAGCCCGGATCCGGCCCCGAGCAGGACGAACCGCAGGCAGTGTCCCATTCCGCCCAAAATGCCCGCTACGGGAACAGCCCTTCGCGGAGTTTCGAACAGAAAAGCGAACCCCACCGCCACAAAAAAACTCAGGGACGCATCCCGAATCATATCTAACACAGACATGGTCAAAAATTATTAATTCCTATAAGTGTCATACTTATGAACATCCCCACCGCTATACATAGCAAAATAAAACTCCCGAGTACACCACGGGCCACCGCCGTGGGGTAATATCCCTTTACAAGGTCGATTATACAATTTATCAGCGGCACCCCCGGCACCAGGAAGAGTACGGCGGTTGCCACCGATGTATCGGGATTCGACCCGAGTGATAAAAGTGCATTCAGCCCCGAAATGACCGTAATCAGGAAAGAGGAAGCGAGGATAGCGACCATTAGGTTGTATCGTGCCTTGATCATGGTTTGCCGAAGCAACAGGCCCGCGGTCGATGCCGCAAAGGCGAAGGCGCCGTCTATCGAATCTCCGCCCGCCAAAAGACAGAGGCAGGCACAAGCCACCCCCACCGAGAGACGCACCAGCCATGAGTTATAACGAGGTGTATCCCTTACCCTGCATATCTCTTCACCCAACCGGCCAAAGGTCATATTGCCGTCGTAATATTTCCATGTAAGGAGGCTGATCTGGCTCACTATGCCGAAATGGGTGCCGTGATGGCGTACATTGCGAATGGCCGTAGCCGTTCGGGCGGGATCCTCTTGGTCGGTTGCGGTAATGGAGATTGCTGTAAAAGAGAAAAAGATCTCGATATTAAAGCCCGCCTTGCGTGCAAGGCGCTGAATGTTCCGGTCTATACGGTCGCAGTGGGCGCCCGACTCCATAAGCATCGTCCCCACATCCAGTACCCTGTCGACAAATTCCCGTGCATCTATATTTTCCCTGCCCTCCATTCGAATATCGTTAAAACCACGCACTGCAAACAACTTGCAAAAATACTCTTTTTTGAAACAAATACCATTACTGCCCTTGCCGGCTGATCGATCCGGCTATCATAAGTTTAGTTTTTCCGCCGCTTTGTCGTATCTTCGCAGGGGCGGCCTTATATAGATTTGGCCGTGATATTTAACTGCCCGAAGTCCATGGCGGACTCACCCACCCGAACCGGCGGTACACATCCGTGATGGTGCCGAAAAATTATGAAGAGATTTCTCTGCCTTCCGTTGTTACTGTTTTTCGTTTTGCCGTCCCACGGCCAAACCAGCCGCATGCTGACCGGCCGCCTTGTCGACGAGCCATCGGGCGAACCAGTTTCCGGGGCAACGGTCTGGGTGAAGGAAAATCCGCAGGGGGGGACGGTAACCGATGAATTCGGAAAATTCAGTCTGCCGGTCTGCGGGGCCGATCGGACACTCCTATGTTCCTGCCTGGGTTACCGGACTCTCGAATACCCCCTCGGGGTCGAATTCTCCGGCAGCCTGATTCTTTATATGACACCCGACAGCCGCAGTATCGAACAGATTGTTGTTTCGTCGCGGTCTTCTATGGAGCGGGTTAGCAGTGTGCAGATAGGGGTGGAAAGGATAGAGATTGCCGAGATGGCAAAAATACCGGCCCTGTTCGGAGAGAAGGATATAATGCGTTCGATCCAGCTTCTTCCCGGGGTAAAGTCCGAAGGGGAAGGCTCCAGCGGATTCCAGGTGCGGGGCGGAACGTCGGCGCAAAACCTGATCCTCTTGGACGATGCCACGGTTTACAATGCCAGCCACCTGATGGGAATATTCTCCACTTTCAACGACACGGCCCTTACAAATGCCTCGCTCTTCAAAGGTCAGATACCGGCCCAATTCGGCGGAGCCACTTCGTCGGTCTTCGATATAAGTACCAAGACCGGCGATATGGGCAGCTACCATGTGGACGGCAGTGTCGGACTCTTGTCGGCCAAGCTCCATGTCGAAGGGCCTCTTGTCGCAGATAAGGCTTCTTTTTTTGTCGCGGGCCGCCGGACCTATCTCGATCTTTTCCTCAAGGTAACGGACGATTTCCGAAGGAACACCCTCAATTTTTACGATCTCAATGCCAAAGTGGATTACAATATAAGTGGCCGCGACAGGCTTTTCATTTCTTTTTTCTCCGGCCGCGACAATATGTCTCTCGAAAAGATGATGGAAATGAAATGGGGAAATACGACCGCTACGGTACGGTGGTTTCACCGTTTCAGCGGCCGGCTTTCTTCGAACACCTCGGTCATTCTCTCTTCGTTCGGTTCGGACAACAGCGCGGATATCCTCGACACTTCCAACAGCTTCGACAGTTTCATACGTCACTCGGCTCTGAAGGAATCCTTCACATGGACTCCCGGCGGCGGCCACGAGATGAAATTCGGTTTTCAAACCTCCTACCTCGGTCTAAAATCCGCCGAGTGGAACCTGAACAACTATTCGGAAAAGGAGAAAAGAAACGCATGGGAGAATACACTCTGGTTAAACGAGCAATGGAAAATCTCCGACCGGTTTGCCGTTTCGGCAGGGTTGCGGCTCAACAGTTTTTCCGCCCTGGGGGGCGCGCCATACTATGAAATAGACGAAAGCGGCGATATAACCCGAACACTCGAGTACGGCAGCGGGAAGATCGTCCGCACCCACTTTGCCCTCGAACCGCGGCTAAGTGTCAATTACCGGGTAAGAGAAAAACATAGCATTAAGGCCGGCTACAGCCGCACCTCACAGAATATCCATGCACTTCGCAACTCGTCGATGGCACTTCCCTTCGACCGCTATACTCTCAGCACAAATATAGTTAAGCCACAGACGGCCGATCAGGTGAGCCTAGGTTATGCTTCTCTGACACGGAACGAAGCGTTCGAATTTTCGATCGAGGGGTATTACAAATCAATAGACAACGTTCTGGACTACAAGGACGGCAAATCTTTCAGTTCCGAGATAGAAATAGAGCGCCTGATACTCGCCGGCCAGGGGCGGGCCTACGGAGTGGAGCTCTTTGCCCGCAAGAATACCGGCCGGTTCACTGGATGGGCCGCTTATACCTTGTCGTGGTCGCAGAACAGGATACCGGGCATCAACGGAGATAAGTGGTACACTGCAGGCAACGACCGACGCCATGACCTTTCCCTGGTGGGAATGTTCGAGTTGCCGCGTGGCTGGCAGGTTGCCGGCACCTGGGTTTACAATACCGGACAGGCCCTCTCGGCTCCGAGCGCAAAATACCGGATCAACGGAGAAACGGTCTATTACTACGCGGAAAGGAACGGCTACCGCGCCCCCTCTTACCACAGGTTCGATATAAGTGCGACCCATTCAAAAAAGAAAAAGCGGTTCACACGCGAATGGACCCTCGGTATCTATAATCTGTATAACCGTTACAATCCGTTCCTTATCTCCTTCGAGGACGACAGCACCAAGCCTTCCGGAACCAAGACCGTGCAAACTTCCCTCTTCGGCATAATCCCCTCCTTTTCATACAATTTCAGATTTTAGGATATGACTGCACATAAATATATAGCGGCTCTGGGTCTTTTGTTGCTTACAGCGTGCGAAAAAGAGATAACCCTGCCCTACCGATCCGTCGATCCGCTTTATGTCATCGAAGGTATGGTTACCGACCAGATGATGGAAGTACTGATCACAAATACCATAGACATGGACGACGGCTCCTCCCCCCGGTCGATACCCGATGCCGTCGTCGAGATATACGCCGACGACGGATCGTCCTGGTCGCTTTTCTATGACGACGACGGGTACTACCGGCCCGCCTCTGCAGCCACAGGAACTCCGGGGCTTACATATACCCTCTCCGTCGGGATCGACGGCCGCACCTACAAATCGAGTTCCCTGATGGGAACCTCCGTGGAAATATTCCAGATATATTTCCAGTGGCTCAGCGTTCTTAACGAGCGGGTACTTTTTTTTACCTTCATCTTCCGGGACATTGCAGGGGAGGATAATTATTACTGCTACCGCATTCGGCGCAACGGCGAAAGTTACCGCTGGAATGTCATGCACGACCGGGGTAACGACGGGGAACTGGTGCTGATGAACGTCTACTGCGTGGCGGAAAAGACCGCAAAGGAAAATAAGGAGGAAGATTGGAAGGATATTCTTTACGAGGGCGACCGGATCGAACTCGAGATTCAGTCTATCGATAAGAGAACTTACGACTACCTCTACTCGGTAGGACTGAGCGAGCGCACATCCGCTAATCCGATCGACAATTTCTCGGGCGGCTGTCTGGGATATTTCTCTGCATACACTTCGAGCAGACGTGCGATTGACTTTACATGGGACTTCGATCAGTGGGGATTACCTAAATAAATATTCAGTATCCCGAACCGGCACTCCGCCCCCCCTTCTTAAATCCCGTTTCTACCTCCACAGGAAGGCTCTTTCGTAGTAGTATTTGCAAATAAACGTTCTAAAATTTGGAAATCCCGAAAGAGGGTATTTAATTTGCATAATTAATAACCTTATTAAATACTATTACGAATAATCGTCCATGTCCCATACCACAGGCAGACCATCGGCACAACCGGATCACAACATGGAGGAAACGATCCTCGCGGCGGCGGAAAAGCTCTTCCTCCGTAACGGCTACGACCTTACTTCCACCACCCGGATAGCCAAAGAAGCGGGATGCAATCAGGCACTGGTTCATTACTATTTCCGAACGAAGGAAAAATTATTCCAAGCCGTGCTCGAGGGAAAAGTAAAGGAGGTTTTCCAACGCTTTCTCCCCCTCGAGACCACAGAAGGCACCTTCGAAGAAAAACTCACCGCCCTTATCGAGCTGCACTACGACACCATACGTAAAAACTCCGATATGGTGCTGTTTTTGATAACCGAGCTGAAAAGGAATCCCGAAATGTTCCACAATATTATTAACCAGATCGGGGATCTGCCGCTGCAGACACTGATCCTTTTCAAAAAAGATTTAGACCGGGAGATACACTCGGGGCGTATAAGGGATATAAGCCTCCAGGATCTGGTGGTGAATATCGTATCGCTGAACGTCTTTGTCTTTGCCGCGAAACCTATCTTCGGTAAGGTTTGGAACATCGGTGATGGAGAGATGGAAACATTTTACGACGAGCGGAAAAAGGAGATCGTTAAAACCATACTTTTAAGCCTAAGGCCTTAATTTATGAAAAAATACCTGTTTATATTTCTTGCTGTTTGCCTGAGTCTGCCTTGCGCAGGGCAGTTGACCGTGGAGGAGTGCTACCGGCTGGCTATGGATAATTATCCTCTGGTGAGGCGCTACGGATTGATAAACATGAGCGAGGGTTACGACCTGAGCAACGCATCGAAAGCCTACCTCCCTCAGTTTTCCTTATCCGGCAGGGCCACTTACCAGACCGATGTCACCAGCGTTCCGATCTCTATCCCGGGCTATGAAATACCATCGCTCAGCAAAGATCAGTATCAACTGTTGGCGGAGGTGTCGCAGTCTATCTGGGACGGAGGAGCCGCCCGGGCATCGAAGGAAGCCGTGATGGCACAGGGGGATGTAGACCGCGCCCAGTTCGAGGTAGATATGTATGCCGTCAGGGAAAGGATCGACAACCTCTTCTTCGGCATCCTGCTGCTGGATGAACAGATAAGGTTGAATGACCTGTACCTGGAAGACCTGCAGGTCAGTTACGACCGTATTGCCAGTTATATGGCCAACGGGGTAGCCAACCAGTCCGACCTCGATGCCGTGCGGGTCGAGCAGCTTGGCGCCGGACAGAACGGCGTCCAACTCGAATCAAACCGCCGGGCTTATCTCAATATGCTTTCGGCCTTCATAGGCGAATATCTCGACGAAGGCACCTGGCTCGTAAAACCCGAGGTTTTGGACGAGCCCGCCATCCGGCCGGCCTACGACAGGCCGGAGATGGGCCTCTACGATGCACAGCAGAGGCAGATAGATGCGCAGCGTCTGTCGATCCGGGCGTCCAATATGCCCAATTTAGGTGTTTTCCTGCAAGGGGGGTACGGCAAACCGGGATTGAATATGTTTCAGGATAAGTTTAAAGTTTATGCAATGGGCGGAGTTCGGCTCTCGTGGAATTTCGGAAACTTTTATACCCGCCGCAACAATCTGCTAAAAATCGAGAGCGGCATCCGCCAGATAGCTGTACAGAGAGATACTTTCCTCTTCAATAACGACCTTCAGCAACAGCAACTCGACGCCCAATATCGTCAATATCGAAAAATGATGGCCGACGACGACGAGATAATACGGATGCGTTCCAATATAGTACGGGCCTCGGATGCAAAGCTGGAAAACGGGATCATCAGCGTCACCGACCTTATGCGCGACAAAATCTCCGAGCAAAACGCAAGGGTAAATAAAGCCGTCCACGAAATAGAATTACTGCAGACCATCTACGGAATTAAAAATCTTACAAATAACCGGTAATGAAAAGAATACTCATAGCGGCTACCATAGCCGTATTGTTTACGGGATGCCATCGCAACAAATACGACTACGATGCTTCGGGAACCTTCGAAGCTACCGAGATAATTGTTTCCAGCGAAGCGACCGGCCGACTTGAATGGTTCGATATTGAAGAAGGAGACCTTCTTTCGGCCGGGCAGCAGGTCGGGCTGGTGGATACCGTCCAGCTCCACCTCAATAAACTCCAGCTGCAGGCGAACCGCCAATCGGTCGGAAGCCGAACACTGGATATTTCCCGCCAGATAGCAGCGACCAGACAGCAGATTGCCACCCAGGAAAGGGAGCGTGAACGTACCCAAAGGCTAATCGCCGCGGATGCGGCCAATACCAAGCAACTCGACGACATCGATTCCGATATAGAGGTACTCAAGAAACAGTTGTCCGCTCAGCAGGAGAGCATCCAGAGCAGTAACCGCAGTATATCCGGAGAAGCAGAGGGGGTGGAAGCACAGATAGCTTCGGTAGAAGACCGGATTTTCCGCAGCCGCATCTCAAGTCCCATCGAGGGAACCGTGCTTGTGAAATATGCCGAGCAAGGGGAGTATACCACCACCGGTATGCCGCTCTTCAAGATAGCCGATATTCAGAATATGATATTAAGGGCATACGTTACAGCCCCACAGCTTACACAGCTCAAAATAGGGCAACAGGTCACGGTCTATTCCGATTTCGGCGACAAGGCCTCGAGGCAATATACGGGAACAATTACCTGGATCTCCGACCAGGCGGAATTTACCCCGAAAACGATCCAAACCAAAGACGAACGGGCAAACCTGGTCTATGCGGTAAAAATTTCGGTTCCCAACGACGGCTACATCAAAATAGGAATGTACGGCGATATAAAGTTCAACCTGCAATGACGGCCGTAAGTGCCATAGATTTAGAAAAAAGCTACGGAAAAGTCGCCGCACTGAAGGGCGTCGGATTCGACGTTGCGCCCGGCGAACTATTCGGAATCATCGGGCCCGACGGTGCGGGAAAGACCACCCTGTTCCGGATACTTACCACGCTGATCCTCGCCGATAAGGGGAGTGCCTCCGTGGTCGGTCTGGACGTGGTAAACGACTACAAGGAGATACGCAAGAAGGTCGGTTATATGCCCGGGAGGTTTTCCCTATACCAAGATTTGACGGTGGAAGAGAATCTTAAATTCTTCGCCACTCTTTTCAATACCACCATAGAACAGAATTACTATCTCATAAAAGATATATACGTACAGATCGAGCCTTTCAAAAAGCGGCGGGCGGGTGCGCTGTCCGGAGGGATGAAGCAGAAACTGGCGCTTTGCTGTGCGCTGATCCATAAACCCGAAGTATTATTCCTCGACGAGCCTACCACAGGAGTCGATCCCGTTTCCCGAAAGGAGTTCTGGGAGATGCTCCGAAGGCTGAAGGAGCAGGGTATTGCCATACTTGTTTCCACCCCTTATATGGACGAGGCGAGTTTGTGCGACCGGATCGCCCTCGTCGACGACGGCACCTTCCTCGGGATAGACACCCCTCGGGGTATCGTCGATTCCTATAAGGAAATAATCTGGTCTGTGAAAGCTCCCGGCATGCCGAAACTGCTCAAGGCGCTGCGAACCATACCGGAGGTAAAAACCGCATTCGCCTTCGGCGACGTTCACCATGTTACGGTTAAAAGCGGTTATACTATGGACATGCTTAAATCCGACCTCGGACAAAAGGGTTTCCGGGATGTCGAAGTAGAGAAGATCACCCCGAATATAGAGGATGCCTACATGCTCCTCGCAGGCAAATGAACATGGAGAACAACATCGTTATACATACCGACAAGCTCACAAAAAAGTTCGGGGATTTCACCGCTGTCGACCACATATCGTTCGACGTTGCCCAGGGGGAGATCTTCGGCTTCCTGGGTGCCAACGGAGCCGGTAAGACTACGGCCATGCGCATGCTTTGCGGCCTGAGCAAACCCACTTCGGGCAAGGGCACCGTCGCCGGTTTCGATGTCTATACCCAGAGTGAAGACATCAAGAAAAACATAGGTTACATGAGCCAGAAATTCTCGCTGTATGAAGACCTCAAGGTTTGGGAGAATATACGGCTTTTCGGTGGTATTTACGGGATGAACGACAAACAAATTGCCGAAGGAACCGACCGAATGCTAGAATCGCTCGACTTCACCCAGGAAAGAGATACACTTGTCAAAGCGCTGCCGCTCGGATGGAAACAAAAACTCGCCTTCTCGCTGGCAATTTTCCACCATCCCAAAATTGTCTTCCTCGACGAACCCACCGGCGGTGTCGATCCGGCCACCCGGCGTAAATTCTGGGAGTTGATCTACGACGCTGCCGAGGATGGCATCACGGTTTTCGTCACGACCCATTACATGGACGAGGCCGAATACTGCAACCGCGTTTCGATCATGGTTGACGGGCGCATCGATGCCCTCGACAGCCCTTCCAACCTGAAAAAACAATATTGCGCCGACAGCATGGACGAAGTATTTACAAAACTGGCTCGTAAAGCCCAGCGGACGGGAGATTAAGCCATGAAACAATTTTTCGCGTTCGTTCAAAAGGAGTTCTATCATATTTTCCGCGACCGGCGGACAATGCTGATCCTGCTGGCCATGCCCGTCGTACTTATCATCCTCTTCGGATTTGCAATCACCACCGAGGTAAATAATGTCAGGTTGGGTGTTTATGCCCCGTCCCAGGATGAAATGACGCGCCGGATCACGGAGCGATTCGCCTCGAACCGGTATTTCGAAATCGTCAGTATCGTAAAGTCCCGAGACCAGAGCGACGAAATATACCGCAATAACGAGGCCGACCTGGTGGTGGTTTTCGAACAGGATTTCCAGAACAACCTGATGCATACCGGCAGCGGGGCCGTACAGCTGATCGTAGACGGCAGCGAACCCAATACGGCATCCCTGATGCAGAATTACGCCACAAGTGTCCTTTCGCAATTCCAGAGCGAAATGACATCTACCCTCCCCTCCCGCACCGGCTCCTTCACAATAATACCCCAGGTTAAGCTCTTGTACAATCCCCAGATGAAAAGCTCCTACAACTTCGTTCCCGGGGTTATGGGTCTTATCCTGATACTTATATGCGCGATGATGACCTCAATCTCGATCGTCCGCGAGAAGGAGAGGGGTACCATGGAGGTATTGCTGGTGTCGCCCATGCGTCCGATCGGGATAATACTGGCAAAAGTAGTCCCCTATTTCTGCCTCTCAATCGTAAACGTGATCACTATCCTCGTACTTGCTGTTTTCGTGTTGGGGGTCCCGATGGCTGGAAGCATCTTCTGGATAATGATCCTCTCGCTGGTCTATATTTTCGTAGCACTCGCACTGGGGATTACGATTTCGTCTCTTGTCGACAACCAGGTCGGTGCCATGCTCGCTTCGGCGATGGGCCTTATGATGCCGGTGATGGTTCTCTCGGGCATGATATTTCCTATCGAGAATATGCCCGCGATCCTGCAATGGCTCTCGACTATAATCCCGGCGCGGTGGTATATCACCGGGATCAAGAAGATAATGATCGAAGGGCTCCCGTTGGAATATTTTGCAAAAGAACTGCTGATACTTTGTATAATGGGGGCGGTGCTTATAACCGTCAGCCTGAAACTATTTAAGAACAGACTCGAATAGCCATGCTCAAATATTTACTGGAAAAAGAATTCAAGCAGTTCATCCGCAATCCGATCCTCCCTCGGCTGGTATTCTTCATGCCAGTTTTGATGCTGTTGGTAATGCCCTGGGCGGCAGATATGACCACCAAAAACGTCAACCTCGTGGTAGTCGACCAGGATCATACGACCTATTCCAACCGACTGGTCGAAAAAGCGACCTCCTCGGATTATTTCATCATGGCCGGCAATGCGGGTTCCTATGAAGAGGCCATGCAGCAGATCGAGATAGGAGATGCCGACGTAATACTGGAAATACCCCATAATTTCGAACGCGACCTTAAAAAATCGGGCATCTCCGAAGTTCTGATCTCTGCAAATACTGTCAACGGGACAAAGGGATCCCTGGGAAGCGGATATCTTTCCCAGATCACAGCCGATTTTGCCCGCGAACTGGCCGCCGAATCCGGCCGCACCGCTACCGTCGATATCCGCACACCGCAGCTGGACGTAATCCCCAATATTCGGTACAACCCGACGATGGACTATAAGAAGTTCATGGTACCGGCTTTTATGGTGATGCTCGCTACCCTGATCTGTGGCTTCCTTCCCGCGCTCAACATCGTTATGGAGAAAGAGGCGGGTACGATCGAGCAAATAAATGTTACCCCGATCCCTAAAACCACTTTCATCCTGGCTAAACTCATACCCTTCTGGATCATGGGTTTGATTGTGATCTCGCTGAGCCTTGTGATCGCATGGCTGGTTTACGGTATCGTCCCGGCGGGGAGCCTGCTCTCGGTTTATGTGGGGTTCGCCATTTACGTGGTAGCGCTTTCGGGATTCGGGATAGTGATTTCGAACTACTCTTCCACGATGCAGCAGGCGATGTTCGTCATGTTCTTCTTTATGATAATCTTTATCCTGATGAGCGGCCTTTTCACCCCTGTCAGCAGTATGCCCGACTGGGCCCAGAAGCTCACCCTCCTGAATCCTCTTCGCTATTTTATCCAGATAATGCGCAGCATATTCTTCAAGGCGAGCACAATTGCAAACCTCTGGACGGACTACATCGCCCTGGTCGCCTTCGCGTTATTCTCGAATATCTGGGCCGTGGTAAGCTACCGGAAAAGTTCGTGACAACAAGGGGATTACATGATAATTGGAAACCCATATAGAAGCATCAAAAAATGCGCTTCCCAATGTCTTGAGATTAATAATGGTTATCGATCTTTGTAATACGGCCGGCGGCATGGGTGCATCGCCGGCCGTTGTCATGAATCCAGATGTGTAAATAACCGGGCGCAAGCATTCTTGCGCCCGGTCGTCTACCTTAAAAATTTTGTTACGGCCAGGGTGTGGCCTCATCCGTCGACTTGATATCATCCACCCATACGAAATTCATCTCGGTAACTATATCGTGGCCGTTGCCCGTAACGTCGTAGAAAGTTTTTCCTTCCCCTTCGTTGAAACGCCAGTAGGCGACCAGCCCGTTCGACTGTGCGCTAACGGTGGTCATATTATTCTGTATCTGGGCCTCGGTTCGGGCGACCGACCAGATCCGTGCCTCGGCACACATAATCTTGCATCCGGCCCACCATGAATCACCCGTCCCGTGACCCCCGCCCTCATCGCCGCCGAACCAGTAGGCATTGTTGAATTCGGGTGCCGCATACCCTTCTTTCGTGCCGGCAAAAGCTCCATTGACATAGAGTTCGACCGCATTTCCATCATAAGTGAGTGCCAGGTGCTGCCATTTATCGGGCTCGAACGAGTATAGGGGGTTCAGATACCAGCCATCGCCCTGGAACTGAACCAAAGAGTGCTTTTTATGTTCATCCGTGTCGTTTTGCGGATCTTCAAAGCGAAGAAGTACCGAGCCGCCGTTGGTAAATACCGCACGGTTACGATTAGAAGTATTGCTGATTTGGAATCGAACCTCCACCGTAAACTCCGGCAAAACTTCCGGGAAACCCTGCGCCATAAGGCTCGGCCCTCCGCTAAACATCGGGAACGAAGAAACGGTAACGGCTTCGGTAGTTATTACGAAAGTCGCAGTGGACGAGGTGGTTGGAACGGTACCGTTGGTGCATTCGAGCCGCAGGGGAATTGCATAAGTCTCTCCGAAATATTCCCGCGTTAGCGGCTCGATGTGTATTTTGGTAGGAGCGGCCGTATATTGTCCCGGCAGGATCGTAACTTCGGGATCGAACTCATACAGCTCCTCGGGAAGAGGAATGTAGCTGGCGCTCTGCACTTCATTAAACTTAAGTAATAAGGACGGGTCGACCACAAAGCGCAGTTTCACTTCCTGCGCTACGGCATCGCTCAGGCCCGCCGTTATCTCCACGTCTGCACCGTTTTCGGTAATCATCACTTTCTTGCTGCTCGAAGAAGATGTTTCCGTTACGAATGCGTGCGTACCCAGTGCGCTGTAATCCGCATTGTTGCACCCTGCGGCAGCCAAGGCAAAAGCTATTATGCCGAAAGGTGACGTAATTCTTGTTATGATTTTCATTTCCACCTGAGTTAAAAATTCGCATTATTCCCGGGCGGGATTCTGGGCCTGAATACCGCGGCGCATCCATTTATATGCCGGGTTGTTCATAGCTTCCGCATCGAAGCGGAAACCGCCGAAACCACCTTTGCGGTAGCCGTTTTCGGGTTCCCACATGGCCATACCGACCAACGAAGGACAAACGTCCTTATCCTGTCTTATACCGTCGCGGGTAGTCCAATAATAACCACCGTTCAGACAATCTATAGCGCTTTCAAGATTTTCGGTAACGATAAATTTATTAGTGACTTCTTCTTCGCCGAGGTAATCCTTAAAATGGGTAACAATCCTGGCAAGACGCGACTCCATATTTGCTTCGCTCTGTCCGGCATTAGGGGATGGTGTCCCCCCGGAAACCGAATAAGCCTGGCCGATAAGGTAATCGAAGGATGGACCGGTGGAAGGATCGATCGAATATAATTCTCCGTCCAATACCAGCATTTTACCCGTATTGGATTGGGGTCCCAAATATTTCGATAGAATATCGATCATCCAAATTACATATTGTCGGTTTTCATCCAGTTTTCCCGGATAGGCATCTACATTCGGTTCAAAGTCAATATCCAACCCGTCATAACCGTATTTATTGATAGTATCCATTATTGCCCCCGCATATTTCTCCATTGAAGCTTTTATAGCGGACTCGTCTCCATCTACCCAGCCCCAGAAAGCTTCACGTGTAGCCTCGTCCGTATTATATTCATCCGGGGTAAAGCCTTTCCCGATCTCCTGTATAAAAGTACAAATGAGAACTTTAGTTCCTTTTTTCTCTTGTACCAACCGCAGGTCGTCTATTTTACTCTGAGAAAGAGCCGTTCCATTAGACCATATCGACACCATATCCATACTGTCCGGAAGGCCGGCGAGCATATTCGAGGTGGAAACTCCGCCTTCTCCCCAGCTGCTGAACCAACCGAAAGAGAGCGAGTGGTCGCTTTTCTTATATTCCCGCAAGGCCCGGTAATATTCTTCCGATTTGTTGGTCTCGGTATTGTCGTAATCCACCGTCTTTTTGGCATGGGGATCTGTCCAATCGCTGCAGGCGGAAAGAGCCGCCGCGAAAACCAGGATACCGGCCAAGATCCATATTTTTCTGTTATACTTCATGTCCCTTAATTTGGATTTTTAATTGTCAGTTTTTCTTTGCCCAGAACAGCTCAACCGATTCATTGTCCGTCCCGCCGAGCAGAGCTAAGGCCTTATCGTAATTGGCCCTGTTGAGATTGCGCTCCGTGTAAGGATAGCGAAGCCGGCGAAGTCCGCGGGCCGTATTGGTTATCACGCCTTCGCTCAGGTTGTCGATCGTCGGCGCCAGTTCCGGATAACCCGTGCGCCGGAACTCGGCCCACGCCTCGAGCCCCATAGGATAATTGGCTATCCATTTCTGGGTAATAATGCGCTCGAGGTTCTTTTGGTCACCGTCTGTATCGTCCCATTTCACTGTTATATCGGTCGACCGCGTATAATTGTAAAGGGAACCCCGGGGATCGCCCGAATGGTTGTTCGGAGTGCTCGTATCGTCGGCAAGGTAGTCGGTAATGGCGCTACCCGTGATACCGTACTGTTCGAGCGAAAGACGCACCCCGTCTTCATAATTGGATTGCGCCGTGCCCGGCACATTCCACCCCTTCAGACAGGCCTCGGCAAGCAGGAAACTCGTTTCTGCCGCAAGGAAAAGAGGCAGGTGGCTTCCCGACTGGAGGTTAGGCATGGAATACCCTGCAACATCGCTCTTTTCGAATCCCGCCGTCCCGGAACGCATCCCGATCATCTGGCCCGTATAGCCGTTAAAGGTCGAATTCATAAAGTATTCTTCACACCGCGGGTCGCCGTAACCCAGCATATAGTCGACTATCGATGAGTTTACCCTCAGATCGCCCCACGAGGCTGAAGCCAGCTGGTAAGGATTCCCCTGCGCTTTGGGATCGACCGTCGCATTATGGCTGTTTGCGGTTATAAGTCCTGCCGGGTGGACTGCCGCACTCTCACCCGCCTGCCGGTTGTCCGTACGGACGGCTACCCGCAGGGAAAGGGAATTGGCCAGCCGTGCCCATGCGGCATAGTTTCCGTCGAAAATATCGTCGTTGCCGCTCAGGGGGAAGAGTGCCGGGTAATCTTGCGAATAGGTATAAAGTACGGTAGCGGCATACGACAGGTCGTCCAAAATAGCCAAGTAGACTTCTTCGAGAGGGTCATATTCCACATAAAATTCCCCTTTGGAAACCTGGCTGTATGGAATGGGGCCGTAACAATCCGCAACGCGCATCATAACCGCACCCCGAAGGAGCCGGGCCATAGCCCAGTAGTGGCCGGAAGCATTGGTAGCCTCCTCGATCCTGAAATAATTGGAATATATCCCCTCGAACATCTCATTGTACGGGATGGCATTCCATTCGTCCGACGCATTGAAGGTATCGAAATTCTGGCCGCCCCACCGGTTGGAAAGGGTAAAATATCCCCCGAGGGTACCCACCATCTGATCTACCATCTGGGAGTTATTCTGCTGGACGTACATCATCCTCTCCATCATCGTCTTCAAAAGGGCCGGGATGCTCGGGTCGTAAGTGACGTATGGCTCCGTGTTGTACTTCTCGTAATTTGCCGTACAACCCGCCATCCACCACCCTGCTACGAACAGACAGGTTAATTTTACTATATTTTTCATAGTCTCTTCTCGTTTTCGTTAAAACTGCAGTTTGACGTTAAAGCCGATGTTCCTGGTATTGGGCTGCATAAAATAATCGACCCCCTGGTAATATGTACTACCGGTTGCGGCCGATAATTCGGGATCGAACGGGGCCCTGCAGTAGATCATCCAGAGATTATTGGCTACCACCCCCAGAGTGAGCCTTACCTTGTCATGGAACCATTTTTCGGGCAGGGTGTATTGAAGGCTCAATTCCTGTATGCGAACATTGGTGGCGCTGTATAGATAGTACGCACCGTGCCCACCTTCGGCCGTCGAGATGGTCGAGTAGTACCTTTGTGCATCGATAATCCCGAAATTAATAGGAACTCCTCCGCGGTCGCGTGCATCGGCAGTCGCCTGTGAAGCCCCGTAGTAATCGAGAATACCCTGGGTGGCCGAGTAGACCGATCCGCCGATCCGTGCCGTAATTACAGCCCCGAGCTGTATGCCCTTGTAGGCGAAATTGTTGTTCCATCCCATAGAGTACCGGGGCGAGAGGCGCCCGACCTTACGGAACTCGGTCTCTTCCATCGAGAGGCTGCCCGTAGACGGATCGACGAATATATAGCCGTTCAAATCGCGTTTGAGCTCATGGTTGACATATATGTCGCTCATCGACCCGCCCTCGCGCAGTATCACCTGCGGAGCCACGTTCGCCTGACCGAGCCAGCTTTTCTGTATCTCCCAGTCGGTGAGCACCTCCCCTGTTACGGGATTGGTCGTGCCGCTGGCAAGGCGCTTTATCTTGTTCTGGTTGAAGGTATAGGTATATCCCGTGTCCCAGAAGAAGCCGCCCCATCGGTTGCTGTATCCCAGCGCCAGTTCGAGTCCCTGGTTCTGAACATTGCCCGCCTGGACGACAACCTGGCTATAACCCGAAGAGGAGGGAAGCGGAGCGAATATGGTCTGATTATAAGTATTGGAGCGGTAGAAAGTGGCGTTTAGCCTCAAATGGCCGATAAAGCGAGCATCGACTCCCAACTCCCACGACCGGGTCTCTTCCGGCTTCAATGTGCGTGCGGGATAGGTAGTCGGGTCAGCCCAGCCGTAAGTCTGCGAGTCGAATACGAATCCCGGATTGGAGAGGTAGCGGGCAAAGGCCGAAGCTACCTGCGAATAGGATCCGCGTACCTTCAGGAACGTTATCCATTCGGGCATTTCTGCCATATTCGAAACCACTGCCGACAAACCCACCGAAGGATAAAAGAAAGAGGAAGTTTTGGAATATGCCAGCTGCGACGGCCACTCGTTGCGGCCCGTTACGGTGAGGTAGAGCATCGATCTCCACCCGGCCTCGATCGAAGCGAATACCGACTGCACCTGGTCGTGCCATCCCGACTGTACAGGCTTATACTTGTTTTGATAGTCGAGGTTGTTGAGCGTAAAAAGGTTTACTTCCTTAAGGTTGCCCGCTCCCCCGGCCTGTTCTAAACGCTGGTTGTCGATCGAGTCACCTATATTGTCCGTAATCGACCAGTCGGTACCGAATGTCTTATCG
>JAJBVJ010000186.1 GCA_020859875.1 Rikenellaceae bacterium | reverse complement strand
CTTCGCAACATTCCTACCCCGGCGGAAGTGATCCGCTGGCAAAGAGCATCGAGGCTCCCGGAAACGGGGCCTTTTTTTGTGTCCTTTCCTGCGGCTGCGGCTTCTGTTTCTTTGCCGTATGGACTTAGTAAAGCGAGAATTTATCAAGAGTATCCTCTCGGACGAGGGCGACCGGCTGGTGAAGAACCAGGGCGTCGCGATCCGCAAGCGGCTCGAGTTCCGGACCGGCGAGCTGGAGAACACCCGGACCACCACGGTGGAGGGCGGCGAGGATCTCGACGGCAAGCTGGTGTTCTCCCACCCGATACATGAGCGGTTCCTCGACATGAAGCGGCGCGTGAAGCGCAAGCGGGGTAACGGAACTCGTATGAAACCCGGATATAATATCCATAACCGGTGCGTGTTCGGCCACTATGGAAGCATTGCGAACCGCCTGATGAACGAGTTCACCGAGCAGGTGGCCGAGGGGATACGCCGAGAATTTGAACAGTAAATGAAGTAAAGGGTATGGCAAAGAAACTACGAAGCGAGGACCTTGTGCTGAACGTCATCGTGAACGGCGATCAGGGCAGGGCCGAAATGCAGAAGCTCGAGCGGCAGATCACCGACCTCGGGAGCGCGAACGAAAGACTGGAACAGAAACAGCAGAAACCGGAGGCGGCCGGCAAATCCGGCAGTCGCGCGTGGCAGGAAAACAAAGCGGCTATCGCTGCGAATAACGAAGCGATCCGCCTGGCGCAAGACCGCCTCGAACAGCTGCGGAAGGGCCTTGACCTGACGAACATGAGCCTCTGGGACCTCCAGCGTGAACAGGGGAGGCTGACGCAGCTGATGCGGAACGCTACGCCGGGCACCGAGAATTTCGCCCGGTACAGCGCCCAGCTGGAGAAGGTGAAAGCCCGGATCACTGAGTTGAACGGCACGGCCAAAAGCACCGGGCTGTCGCTCGGGAAGCTGGCCGACGGGCTGAACCGGTACGTGGGGATCATCACGGCCGGTTTCGCAATTTTCGCGTTGCTGGTTACCGGGGCGCGGGCCGCCGGTAATGCCTACGCGCAGCTCGACGATAAGGTGGCTGACGTGATGAAGACGACCGGACTGGCGAAAGAGGTCGTGTACGACATGAACGAGAGCCTGTCGAAAGTCAATACCCGGACAGCCCAGCTGGAGCTGCTCGGCTTGGCACAGCAAGCCGGTAAACTGAGGATCAGTGCCCGGCGCGATGTGGAGGATTTCGTTCTGGCGGCGGACAAGATCGGCGTCGCCCTGGGCGAAGACCTCGGCGACAAGGATGAGGCCATCCGGCAAATCGGCAAGATCGTAGACTTGTTCAAAGTCAAGGAGGAGTTCGGCATGGGTGACGGGATGCTGAAGGTCGGCTCGGTTATCAACGCACTGGGGGCGGCCAGTACCGCGAACGAAGGCTATATCGTGGACTTCACCAAGCGGTTCGGGGGTATTGCGGTACCGGCGAAGATGAGCGTGACGCAGGTGGCCGGACTGGGGGCGACGCTGGATGCCCTCGGCCAGGCGTCCAAGGCTTCAAGCACTGCCGTCGGCAAGGTTATCACGGGGATGTTCCGGAAGACTTCGGAGTATGCGAAGGTGGCCGGGATGGATGTGAAGTCATTCAAAAAGCTGATGACGGAGGACATTAACGAAGCCTTCATCAAAGTGCTGGAGGGGATGCAGGGCGGCGGCCTCGACCGTGTGGTGGCGATGCTCGGCGCCCTGGGAGAAAAGGGCGCGCGCGTCACGACTTCGCTCGGTACTCTGGCGAGCAATACGCAGAAGCTCCGGGAGCAGCAGGCGCTGGCGAACGATGAGTTCGGGAAAGGTACTTCGGTGCTGAACGAATACGAAACCAAGAACAACAGCGCGCAGGCTGACCTTGAGAAGGCGCAGAAGTCGTTCCAGCAGCGCCTTGTGGAGCTGGGCAAGAGTTTGCAGCCGCTGATGACTTACACTACCACAGGCTTCGCCACGGTGGTCAAAGCGCTGACTGGTGTTGTCAAGGTATTCAAGGAATACAAAGGCGTTATCGTGACGACAATGGGGGTAATCGTATCATATATAGCTGTCAAAAAAATGCTGGTTTTTTACAGCGTGGAATATCAGAAAGCGTTGTTGCGAGAGGCGGTCACAATAAAATCTGCAACTGCGGCGACACAGTTACTCGCTGCCGCCAAGTTACTTTTGGCGGGGCATACCCGGGCGGCAGGAATTGCATTCAAAGCCTTTTGGGCATCCATCGGGCCGATCGGTTGGCTGGTGACAGCTGTATCTGCCGTGGCTACCGGAATGGCTCTCTTCGGCAATAAAACGAAAGAGGCCGCAGGAGCTATGGCAGATATGGTAATGCAATTAGGGCAAGAGCGTGATACACATGACGATTTGAAGAAAGCCTTGTACGCCACCACAGAGGGATCGCAAGCCCGAGCGGATGTGATTAAACTGATTAACGAACGCTATGGTGAGTACCTGGATAATATGTTGACGGAAAAGGACAGTACGGAAGATATTGCAAAAGCTCTGTTCAATGCTTCCCAAATGATGGAAGAAAATATAAAGGTCAAAATCTGGCAGCAGGAAATGCAAAAGATTCAGCAGGATCAGTTCGATGCAGAAAAAAAGCCATTCAGGATTTGATGGACAAATACACCGAAAAGGGAAAGCGAAGCGTCGAACAGCAGAAACTCGCTGCCCAGCAATTTGAAAGATTGATCTGTACCCTGAAAGAAACGGGAGCTAATGTTGGATACGTTCGTGATGCGATGCGATTGTTGGGGCGCAGTGAACAGGAGTACATCGATGCTACCAATGGGAGGGGCAAGGCTGCCGAAGACTACCGTATGATATGGGGGATCTTACAGGACATTGTAACAGCAAGTAAAAATGCAACCAGCGCATTAAGTATTTTGGATGCGATGGCTGGAGGTGTAG
>JAJBVJ010000076.1 GCA_020859875.1 Rikenellaceae bacterium | reverse complement strand
CTCGTCGAGCACGAGCCATTTGAGGCCGGACAGGTCGAGGGTTCCGCGCCGCAGGTGGTCGAGGATACGTCCCGGCGTTCCCACGACGATATCCACGCCCGCATTTAAGCGCCGCAGCTGTTCGTTCATCGCCGCGCCCCCATAAATAGGAGTCACGCGCAAATCGCCTTTGCGGAAAGACTGTATTTCGTCATTGACCTGAATGGCCAATTCGCGGGTGGGTGCCAGGATCAGGGCCTGCACGGTCTTCTTCTGCGGAACGAGCTGCTCCACGATCGGAAGCCCGAACGCGGCGGTCTTGCCGGTCCCGGTCTGCGCCTGTGCGATAATGTCGTTCCGGTTTTCGAGCATCACCGGAATGGTGAGCCGCTGGATGGGCGACGGGGTTTCGAAACCTTTGGCCGCCAATGCTTCGAGCGTCCGGTCGGAAAGGCCGAGCTCTTTGAATTCTTCTAAAATCATACTGTTTTTGTGTCTGTAAATTTTCGTGCTGTCTGCACTTGCCCGCCCGGACGCATCGCGCGCCGAGGCCCACTTCCATCGCTTGGATCGTCTCCGAATGGTAAACGGTGAAACCATCCCGACTTTTCCAGCCATCGAAAATCCGAACAGTTCCAAAAACTTTGCAAAGATACGCTAAATATCCGTACTTTTAATAATGATACCTCATTCTTTCGGTTTGAGGGTACTGTTCTTTCTGTGAACAGAAAGAACCAAAGAAACTTTCTGAGATGCTATCGCATCTCTGGGGCCTGGCGGATACCCGATTGTAATTATACGGATAAGGCTGAGAAAGTATTGATTACCTTATCAGCCCTATCCGTATAATTACACTAAAGATTGCGGAGCCTGAAGAGTAGCGCAGCTAACTCAAAAGTCTTTTGGGTACCTTTTACCTACGGTTTCCTCCAACCCGAAGATTAAGGCATCATATTAAAAGTACGGATAAAATAGCACGTTTTGTACGTCCCGCAGCCAGCGGAGGCGAAAACGAGCATCGCGAGTTGTTCAGCCCTCCGCCGGGGGTGGCTGCGGGCTGACCGCTAACGCGGAAACTTAATTTTAACTGTACACTTTATTTGAGCGCGTCGATCGCCTCGCACAGGCGGCCGAAGATCTCGTCGATCGTTCCGACCCCGTCCACGGCACGGAACTTGCCCTCTTTTTTATAATAGTCCGCCACCACCGCCGTCTGCTTTTTGTAGACCTCGATCCGGTTTTTGCTCGTGTCGATGCTCTGGTCGTCCGCCCGGCCGCTCGTTTTGCCGCGCGTCAGGATGCGGTCGATCACCACCTCGTCCGGCACCTCGAGCGCCAGCATGACCGTGACCTTCGTCCCCACCTTGGCCAGCATCTTGTCGAACGCTTCCGCCTGCGGCAGCGTGCGCGGAAAACCGTCGAAAATGACCCCCGGCGCCGATTTGTGTTCTTCGATATACTTCCCGATGATGCCCAGCACCAACTCGTCGGAAGCCAGCTTACCGCCCTCCATCTGCTTGGCGGCCAGCTTGCCCAGCTCGGTGCCCCGGCCGATCTCGCCGCGGATCACCTCGCCGGTCGAGAGGTGGAGGATGCCGTATTTTTCCTGGAGCTTCTCAGCCTGGGTACCCTTGCCGGCCCCCGGAGGGCCGAATAACACAATGTTCAGCATGCTATGTAAAACTTTTTGACGTTGACTTCCGAACGGTTCCCGCCGGCTTGCGAAAGGCCGGCCGCAAAACGAAGTAGTAAAGTTATTTTTTAAATCTTAAATTTGCAAAAAACCATGACAAACCCCAAGAAAATGAGCCGCACCGAAATATCGTCGCTGGGCAAGGTCGCCTTCGTCGAACAGCTGACCCAGCCTTTCACCACCAACAGCACCACCCATATTCGCCAGGGGATCGGCGACGACGGCGCCGTGATCGACCGCGGCGGGTGGCTGGAGGTCATCAGCGAGGCCACGATGCTCGAAGGGATCGACTTCGACCTGACCTACACGCCGCTGGAACACCTGGGCTATAAGCTGGTCGTGGCGGCGGTGTCGAACGTCTGCGCCATGAACGCGCGGGCGGAGTACCTGACAATTAGTATCGGGCTGTCGGCGCGCTTTTCGGTGGAAGATGCCACGGCGCTCTACGACGGGATCAAGCGGGCGACGGACGAGTACAAGCTGGACCTGATCGGGGGGAACACCTCGGCGTCGCTGACGGGGCTGAACCTGATGGCGACGGTGATCGGCTCCACGTCGGAGGAGGAGCTGACGCTGCGCAGCGGGGCGAAGGACAAAGACCTGCTCTGCGTGACGGGCAACCTGGGGGCGGCCTACATGGGGCTGCAACTGCTGGAGCGCGAGAAACGGGTGCTCAAGGGCAACTCGACGAGCCAGCCGGAGATCAACAAGGACCATGCCTATATATTACAGCGGCAGCTGAAGCCGGAGGCGCGGGTGGATATTCTGCAACAACTGCGCGAGGCGCAGATCAAGCCGACGGCGATGATCGACGTGACGCGGGGGCTGGCATCGGCGGCACTGCACATCTGCCGGCGGTCGGATGTGGGGGTGCGTATTTTCCTGAACCGGATTCCGATCGCCTCGGACACGTTCAAGATGGCGGAGGAGATGCACATAGACCCGGTGGTGGCGGCCCTGAATGGTGGGGACGATTTCGAGCTGCTGTTCACGGCTCCGCTGGACAAGCACCAGGAGCTGATGACGATGCCGGGGGTGGACGTGATCGGACATATCGTCCCGGCTTCGGAAGGGGCGGCGCTGGTGACGCCGGACGGGGGCGAGATCCGGATTCAGGCCCCGGACTGGATGGCACGGGTGGAGTCGGCGGACGAATAAGGGGCTGCGAGCCGCATAGGGCGGTGAGCGAGGAGCAAGTTATTTGCGCAATCCGCATGATTGCGGGGTGCCCAGAGGGGGGCCGGGGCGCGTGAAATTAGGTAAGAGGGACTCCAAAACGGCTATGCG
>JAJBVJ010000131.1:14645-20635 GCA_020859875.1 Rikenellaceae bacterium | reverse complement strand
GGTCTCTACTTCCCAGGTCTTGTCCCCCGAGCCATGTATCGACGGCATACTGTCCGGTCTCGCTGTTGCCGCTGTACTCGTCGGGGGGGTCGGGCAGGCGCCTGACAAGTCGGGATTTGGTATTGGAGATCGATCCGATATAGGTGGTCGAACTCAGGTTGCTATTGGCGGGAACCATTTGCGGATAGCCCGTTCGGCGGAATTCGCTCCATGCCTCGAAGCCGACAGGATACATTGCCAGCCACTTCTGTGTGATGATCTTCTCTAACTTCGCATCCTCGGTCGAAGCGCCGTCGCTCCAGGCGACCGTCACTCCCGTCACCGTGGAAGAAGAGGAACCGTTTCCGTTGGGATCGCTGTAAGATCGGGGGTTGGCCGTGCCGGAAAGATAACTGCCGATGGCTACATTATGCTGGTTCATGGAGGTTTGTATTCCCGTTTCGTAATAGGCTTCGGCTTGGGTCCAATCGGCACCGTTGCCGTCCAGGCCTTTGAGGGCGATCTCGGCGAGCAGGAAATAGGTTTCCGCAGCACACATAACGGGAATGGGCGAGGCGGCCTCGAAGTTAGGTCTCGAATATGCGGTAACGGCCACATTACTTTTGTCGATCCCGGATATACCCATCCTCACGCCCAGGTAATCGCCGTCCGCGGTTCTGGTCATGTAGGCGCTTCGGCGCGGGTCTTCCCAGCCGTTCATAAATACATCGAGGGTGGCATTTATTGCCAGCTCTTCCCAATCCTGGGCCGCTTTACGGTAGGGATTGTCGAAACAGGTCAGGTAGGCATTGTACCCGTTGTCGAGAAGGGGCCCCGATGCCACGGCCTCTGTGATCGCTTCCCGGGCGAGTTCCGGTTCGAGGTGGGCGATCCTTACGGCAAGCCGGAGTTTCATGGTGTTGGCAAAGGCGATCCACTTGCGGAAGTCGCCGCCGTAAACGTAATCGTACTCCCCGATCAAGGGTGTTTCCCCCGAACTTTCGTCCACCACATTCTGTAATACGGCGATGCTCTCGGTCAGTTCTTCGAGCATCTGCTCATATATCTCCTCGACGCTGTCGTAGGGCACCGCGAACTGACCCTCGCCCATTTTGGAGTAGGGTATCGGGCCGTAAGTGTCCACGATACGGAGCAAAACGTTCACCTTGACTACGTTGACCCAGGCATATACATACCCTTTATACTCCAGAAGTTCGGCGATTTTGTTGTAATTGGAGTAGAAAGTAGTAAAGGTTGTATTGAAAGGGATCTGCACCCAGTCGGCGGGCGGGTTGAACGAACCGAAGGTCATATTGCTCCATGAATGGGTCATGGCGAAATATCCCCCGTACTGTCCGCCAACGAACTGGTCGATCATCTGGCTGTTGTTTTCCTGCTGGTTGTGCATAAGGTAAAGCAGGTTGGGAATCAGTACACCCACCCGCTCGATACTGTTCATGTCGGTTTGGGGATCGGGTTTGGTCTTGCTGCTGTTCAGATCGTCGAAGTTGCCGGTGCAGGATGCCGTAAAAATTCCCAGGAACGCTGCCAGGCATATCGTCTTTAAAATATTGTAATTCATTTCGAAACCTTTTTAGAATTGTATTTTAACACTGAACCCGAGATTCCGCAGGCTCGGCATCATAAAGTAGTCGACACCGGTATAATAGGTGTCCGATGCCGAGGCGACCAGTTCGGGGTCGAACGGCGCCTTGCAATATATCATCCAGAGGTTATTTCCCACGAAGCCTACGGTGATGTCGGCGACATTGCCGAGCCATTTGCGCGGGATGGTATATTCGATACTCATTTCCTGAAGCCGTATATTGGTCGCCTTGTAAACGTAAAAGGCGCCCTGCCCCGTTCCCGAAGCGACCACGCTGTAATAATTCTCGGCAGATACGTTCTTGCCCGCCATGGAAACACCCGTCTCCCTTAGTTTGGCGCTGGATTTCGACACGCCGTAGTAGTCGAGGTATGCCTGGGTATTGGAGACCACGTTGCCCCCGAAGCGTCCGCTCAGAAGGACATTCAGCCTGACACCCTTGTACCCGAAGGAATTTCGCCATCCCGCATGGGATTTCGGGGTCAGTGTCCCTATCTTGCGGTATTCGCCGTTGACCAGCGACGGGGTCGAGGTATTATAGTCGAGATAAATATATCCGTTGTCGTCCCTCAGGAATTCACGGTTGGTATATATATCGCCCATGGTTCCTCCCTTTGTCAGCCTCACAATGGGCGAGCCCGTGCTTCCCAGGGTAGCCTTGTCGATATATTCCATTTCGATCGGCTCCCCGGTAACGGGGTTGGTAAACCCGTTGGCCAGATTCTTCACAATATTCTTGTTGTAGGCAAAGGTGGCGTTGGATTCCCATCCGAACCCCCTCCAGTTGTTCCTGTAACCGATCGCCGCTTCGACCCCGCGGTTCTGGACATTCCCCGCCTGAACGTACACACCTTCGTAACCGGTCGTAGATGCCAGATTGGCAACGAACGTCTGGTTCTTTGTATTAGAGGTGTAATAGGTAACGTTGAGGTTAACTTTGTTGGCCAGGAAATTCATATCCAGTCCCGCTTCGAAGGAGTTTGTGATCTCGGGTTTGAGATAACGGTTGGGATAGTAAGCGTCGGCTCCCCACAGGGTGGTCTGGTCGTCGTAGGTGTAGAATTCTTTGGTCAGGTACGGTGGATAGGAGTTGCCGACGGAGGTGTATGAAAGGCGAACCTTCAGGAAACTGAACCACTGCGGCATGGGAGCCATTTCGCTCACTATGGTCGACAGACCTACCGAAGGGTAGAAAAACGATTTGTCGCCCGATAGCGAATGGGCCAGAGCCGAATCCCAGTCGTTGCGGCCCGTAACGGTCAGATAGAGATAATTGTTGTAGCCCAGTTCCACATTCCCGAAAATAGATTGGGTCTGGCGCTTGTATATATCCTGCGTTACCTTGTAATATCCGTCTGTCGTCAGATTCTCGAGGGTGAAATAGTTGATGATGTCCCGAAGGTCGCCCACCGTACGTACGCTCTCATATCGGGTGTCTTTTATCGATGCCCCTATATTCGCCCCGACCGAGAATCGGTCGAACCTCTTGTCGATATTGACGAGAACATCGCCGTAGGTCTGCCGTTCGAGTTTAGTGTAATGGTCGAGCCTCCCTTTGCTTCCGGAAAGAGTCCCGCTGCTACCCGCATGTATCTTCCTGGAGGTATTGCTGTCCGCATTGTCGATACTTATACGTCCCTTAACATCCAGCCAGTCGGGATGTTGTACTGCAGGCTTGCCGCACCGTAGTACCGCCTTTTATGGGTGGTATTGGGCATCCGGTATAGAACCCAGTAGGGATTCTGCATGGTAATGGCCTGCTCGCCGTAGGGCCAGAACTGGGTGTAGCTGTCCTGGAGCTCACTGTACCTCTCGTATATCCTCACCTCGTTGAAATCTTCTCCGCGCGGGAATAGATAGAGCGAGGTCAGGGGATTGTAATACTGTCCCTGAGAGACCGGGTTTTTCTGTGTGGAATTGATGTAGTTGAAACTGAAATCCAGAAGAAACCTGTCGTCCATAAAGGAGGTCGTATTGCGGATGTTGAAATTGATCCTGTTGTAATCGCTGTTCGGCAGGATATTGTTCGCCACGGTGGAGCCCATCGAGATATAGGTCTGGTTCCGTTCGTTGCCGGTGGCCAGCGAAACGTTATTTATAATGTTACTCCCCGTTCTAAAAAAGTTGGACGGATCGTAACGAAGTGACGTCTCCCCACCCCAGCTGGCGAATTCGCCGGGCCGGTTGCCGTAGGTGTTCTGGAACTCGGGCATTAGCAGGGGGTTGGAGAAAGTTGTGCTGTTGCTCACCGTAACTATTGTGCGGTCGGAGCGGCCTTTTTTGGTAGTAATCAGCACCACGCCGTTGGCACCTTCGTAGCCGTAAAGGGCCGCGGCCGAAGGGCCTGTAAGCAGCGATATGCTTTCTATATCTTCCGGGTTGATATCCGCTGCCGCATCTCCGCCGGGTTGTGAAGAGTACAATCCGTCCGACAGATCGCCCGAGGCTGGGTTGAACATCGGTATGCCGTCGATCACATACAGGGCATTATTGTTTTCCGATATGGATTTGGCTCCCCTCATAACCACCTTCACCGCACCGCCAGCACCGGTTGCCGAGGTGTTTATATTCACCCCCGCCGCTTTACCGATTAGCGAGTTCATAAAACTTGTGCTTTTTACCGTGTTCAATTCGTCGCCCGAGACCTGCTGTACGTTGTAGCTAAGAGCCTTTTCCGAACGCCTTATTCCGAGCGCGGTTACGACGACGGTCTCGATTTCGGTCAGGTCGTCTTCGATGGTAATATTGAAATTGGTCCGACCTCCCACTGGTATCTCCTGTGTTTCGTATCCGATGTAACTGATTATAAGTACCGCATTTTCGGGGGCGGTTACCTGAAATGAGAAGGAGCCGTCGAGGCCCGTGGTCGTACCCGTTGTTGTACCTTTAATGGCTACCGATGCACCGATCACCGGAGCTCCGGAAGTGTCGGTCACTCTCCCCGAGAGGGTAACCACCGAGGGCCCGGAATCGACAGATAGAATGATGTTGGAATTCTGGATGGAGTAGCTAAGGTTGGAGTTTCTCAGAAGCTGTGCGAGAGTTACCGTAAGCGAAGCGTTATCGACATCGATGCTAACCCTTCTTCGAAGGTCGATATCCTTGTTGGTGACAAAATAGTGTTGGGTCTGTCTCTCGATCTCCGTCATCGCTTCTTCCATCGTAACCCCTTCCATATGGAGGGTTACCGTGCGGGTTTGCGAATAAGAATGCAGGGAGAATAGAAGTAGAAATGAAGAAATTGCGGTAGTTAACAGGCATTTAAATTGCCGGTTACCTGATTTTTTCATAAGTTTGTAACTTAAGGTTAATAGTAAGACTGTCTAATCGATGCTATTGCCTAAGGCCTGCCGATATTAAGGGTATCGCAGGCCTTCCTTATATAGGCCGCAGCTTTTACATGATTTTTAGGGAGGAGTAGTTTTCATATCCATAGCAGTTTCATTTTAAAGTTAATCGATAGGTTATTTTATGATTATAAGGCGGTTTTCGTCTTTTTTGACGTAAGTAAAGTCGGCACTCGTCTGTAAAATCTTCAGTGCATGGTCTATCCCCTCGGACACCTTTATTTTCCCGCGCGAAAGCTCTATCACCGGCGGGGTCTCCCGTTCGATCTCGATCGTTACGTCGTAGTATTTCTCGAACTTTCTCATCAGCCTTTCGAAGGAGATATTTTCGAGGCTCAACAGCCCTTCCGTCAAAAGCAGGGCATTGTTGTTTTCCAGATGGTCGAACATGAGAGCCTTACCGTTGAGGCTCAGACTCTCGTTGGGGTTCATCACATATTCGATATTCCCATAAAGGAAGTTGCATAGTTTCAGTCGACCCTCGAAGAGGGAGGCCGAGAACTCTTGTTCGGTCTCTTCGGCCACTACATTGAACTTCGTGCCGATGACTTCGAGATCGCAGACGAAGGTTTCGACAATAAAGGGCGATCCGGGGTCATGCACCACATCGAACATCCCCTCCCCTTTGAGCTTCACCCGCCTTTCTTTCCCGAAAACCACAGGGTACTGTAGTACCGTTCCCGAATTGAGAGTCACGGAGGTGCCGTCGCTCAGGGTGAGCTGCATCCTCTGTCCGGCAGGTACGAATATCTCCGTAGTCATCGCTTCCAAATCTCTCATAATATGGGATCTGACAAGGACTCCGGTCAAAATTATCAACCCCGTAATTGTGGCAATGCCTGCTATGTACCCAAGCAGGGTCTTCCCTGCAGAAGCGGGTTTTCGGTGGGCGGTTCTGCGGGCGTCGATCACGCCCGGAGCATTCAGATATAATTTGTAATAACGCATTCTTTCGGCTTCGAACCTGCGGCTGTTTTCAGCAGAGAGGTCTATCCAGTCCAATACGGAATTCTCCTCCGCGGGAGTGGCTTCGCATCGAAAAAAACGGTATAACAATT
>JAJBVJ010000131.1:13080-14545 GCA_020859875.1 Rikenellaceae bacterium | reverse complement strand
ATTAATAACAAACAGTGTCAGGTAAATTTACAATCTGGGATAAAAAAAACCGCCCTTTAGCGGTTCGATCCCACCAGAAGCGCTAAAAGAACCGGAAGGTAATCCCGTAATGCCCTGACCAGCGCCGCTACGGCCCGGTTGAGTTCGTAATTGGCCATACGGTAAGTAATGTGGAATTCTTCGGAGATTACCCGGCAGGTCTTATTTTCAAATTTGTTGGCAAGAAATATCTTTCGGCGAAGTTCCGACATTCGGTCGAGTTCTTGTGCGACTATATCGCTCACTTCGTTTTCAAAAAGTTCATGGGGATCGCAGAGCTCCAGCGAACGGATGCTGTTCAGGATCAGCCTTTGCTGACGGGACTGGAGCCGGCGGTTGATGTCGGAGTGTATCTTTTGCTGTTTAAGCCAATTCAGACATCGATTCTTTACTATGGTCATTATATAGGCCAGATGGTTGGAACCGGGAGAAAGCTTGTCGTGGCTCTCCAAAAAGGCCATGAAACTGTCCGATACTATATCTTCCGCTATGGCTTCGTCCCTTACGAAGCTGTATGCAACATGGGTGAATCTTTCCCGGTGCTGCTTGTACAGTGCCGAAAATTCCTCGGGTGAAATAGATGGGTCGGTAATAGCCTTCATGGTCAATGCCTGAAAACAAAGATATAAAATTTTGTAACCCTGCGGGAGGGGCCCCTGCTAATAAGGTATGGGCAGGTTGAATTATTTGGGCAGGAAAATCCGGGAATCTTGGAAAATAAGGATTTTGTAGTATATTTGCACTCCGAAATGGATTGCGGGGTGTAGCTCAGCCCGGTTAGAGTACACGTCTGGGGGGCGTGTGGCCGCTGGTTCGAATCCAGTCACCCCGACAAAGCGATTTCAGGACAAACCGCCACATTTGGCGGTTTTCTTTTACAGGGAACAGGGATTCGTGCTTGCACGAAAATCCCTGTTCCCTGTAAAAGAAAAAACCTAAAGGTTTTGTCCTGAAATCGCTTTGCATCAGCCCCGCGCAGCGGCACTGGATCACGAGCGTCAGCGAGTAATCCCCCGACCCGGTTCAAATGTATGTGATTTAAAGGTTTTGTCCTGAAATCGCTTTGAATCAGCCCCGCGCAGCGGCACTGGATCACGAGCGTCAGCGAGTAATCCGACCCGGTTCAAATGTCTGATTGAATGGTTTGTCCTGAAATCGCTCATGATCGGCCACGGGACAGGTCGGTCATTTTAAAAGTATCCTTTGGATCAAGCCGGCAATAAATCCCAATGACCCGGTCGAAGTCTTTTAATAAAAACATACCTTGTTCTTTAAGCAGTGCACAACTGGCATTGAATTGGTTGTGGTTCTGCTGCGGATATAAAACGAATATAGATGGAAAATGAAGACTATTTTCTATATTTGTTCTTGCGGGGGGGGGGGGGGGGGGGGGGGGGGGGGGGGGGGGGGGGGGGGGGTGGGGGGG
>JAJBVJ010000131.1:0-13070 GCA_020859875.1 Rikenellaceae bacterium | reverse complement strand
ACTGGCATTGTATTGGGTGTGGGTCTGCTGCGGCTATAAAACGAATAAACATGGAAAATGAACTCTATTTTCTATAATTGTTCTTGCTCCCCCCCCCCCCTTTAAATATGGAAATGAACAAATCATCGGCTGGAAATAGCGGGTATGATTTCGAGAAAGTTTATACGGAATTCTATCCGAGGCTAAGGCGTTTCGTTCGGAACTATACCCGTTCGGGCATAGAGGCCGACAACATTCTCCAGGATGTTTTTGCCGAACTGTGGGAGAATTGGAATATCCACTCGAAGCACCATAATATCTTCGGCTATCTGTTTGTTTCCGTAAAAAACAGGTGTGTGGACTACCTGCGCAAAAAACAGCAGCGGATCCGGGCCGAGGCCCAGCTTAAAGATGCTTACATTGCCGAATATCAGCTTAATATCCGGGCATTGGGTGATCTCGACATCGGCGACGCTACCATGGAAGAGGTGGAGAAAGTAATTACAGCGGCCATAGAGTCCCTGCCCGAAAAATGCCGTGATATCTTCATAAAGAGCAAGTTGGAAGGCAAGAAGCAGAAGGAGATCGCCCGGGAGATGAATATTTCCGTCAATACCGTCGAAAGCCAGATGGCCATAGCCTATAAAAAATTGCGTAAAGAGTTAGGTGCGCTCTTCCCCCTTATATTCCTCTTTATTTCCCTTATCGAATAATTTTTTTCTTTTTCCTTTGGCGGAATATTGGCGGTAGTTCGTCATTACTGTAAATACCCGGGTAATGAACGACAAGAACCACCTTATCCACGACCTTCTGACCGACGGGATGAAAGAGCCCGAACGCTCCGAGTTGCTCTGTAAAATAATGGGTGACAAGAAGTTGGCCGATGAGTACGTATCGTTTAAAAATACTTTGGCTACGGCTTCCCTTCGCGGCGTCACCGGCGATGTGGCGGAAGGGAAAAGATATTATGCGCTTTTCAAAAGGAAGATGCTCGGGCGCAGGGTAAGGCGCACAGCCTTGCGGATCGGTGGGGCCGCGGCATCACTGGCCCTGATTTTCAGCCTGTCATGGATATATTCTTCACAAAACACATATAGATCGCTGGAGGCCTTAACCACCGTTTTCGAAGTTCCCGCAGGTCAAAGGGCGGTAATAACGCTTAGCGACGGCACCAGCGTACAGCTAAATGCCCGGTCGGTACTCGAATATCCTTCCGTCTTCAGTAAGGATTCACGCGAGGTGATACTTCGCGGCGAGGGTTTTTTCGATGTAGCACGAGACGGCAGGCGCCCTTTTAGAGTGAGAACCTCCGATATGGATGTGAAAGTGTTGGGTACGCAGTTCGATGTCATGGCATACGAGGGCAGGAGCCACCAGGTGAGCGTACTCGAGGGTACGGTCGAGGTTGCGGTCAAAGACGGCACCGAAAAAATGATATTGCTTCCCGGTAATACCGTTACATGCGCAGAGGGACGGCTTAAAATGACCCTGTTCGAAAACGACGACAATTTTATGTGGACAAGGGGTCTCTACGCATTCGTAAGCACCGATTTCGCCACTATAATTGAGAAACTCTCTTTCTATTACGACGTTACCATCGAACTTCGAAACCGGGATCTTGCGGGGATAATATATACGGGGAAGTTCCGGCAGACCGACGGTGCGATGGAAATCCTCAAAGTAATTCAGAACATCCACGGCTTCTCGCTGCATAAACAGGCCGACGGAACTATCGTTATAGAATAACCTAACCATGAACGAAATGAAGTATAAACCCGGAAAAATATTTATACCGCCGCACTGATACGGCCGACCACCACCCCTCCTTTCCACCACCAATCGATTAATACTTTCACTGCTTCCACCTTCCCGCGGAGCAAATGCAAATACCGGCAGACCGATAAGCGTTCTCTGCCGAGTAGGGGTTATTGAATAAACGCAACCTATATATTAACCTGAAATAACTAACAGAGCCTATGGAATTATAAAAAACCAGGAAAATAAAAAGCAGGTGCTGGCACACCTGCGAATATAAGCTGAAACTTCTCACGAAAAAAAGTATTCACCTAATCCGACAAAGATATGAAAATAAATACATTGTCGTTTACACATCTGCTATCGAAGACAGGGTTGGTCAAAACGGCATTTTCCGCCGTCCTGCTTTTGATACTGACCTTACCCGCCTTCGCACAACAGGGCAGCACGGTGGTAAACCTGAGTTCGAGCGAACTCTCCGTAGCAGATCTTATTAAAGAAATAGAATCCCAGACAAACTACCTCGTCGTTCTCAGCGACGACCAGGTCGACACCAAACGCGGCCTCATCTTGCCGGGTACATCCGGTAAGCTCACCGACCTTCTCGATGCCGCTTTTTCCGACAGCGACGTGCACTATACCTTCGACAATTCGTATATAGTGCTGTCCAAGAGAAATTCAAGGACGGACAGGCAGGAAGATACCCCGATCAATGTGAACGGTACGGTGAAAGACCGCAGCGGCGCACCGCTGGTCGGGGTGAGCATCATCGTCAAAGGCACGATGACAGGCACCGCTTCCGGCTTGGACGGTTCGTTCGCCGTTAGGGCTTCGAGGGGGGATATCCTCGAGGTGAGCTATCTCGGGTATTCCACCCGTGAGGTCAGGGTCGAGGGGCCGACGGTCAATGTGGTTCTCGAAGAGGCCGATATAACCATCGACAATATCGTTGTAACGGCGCTCGGGATCAAAAGGGCCGAAAAAGCCCTTACCTACAATGTTCAGGAGGTGAGCGGGGCGGAACTGACCTCGGTCAAAGATGCCAACTTCATGAACTCCCTCATTGGTAAAGTCGCCGGGGTTAGTATTAACACAGGGGCTACCGGTACCGGGGGTTCGGTGAAGGTGGTCATGCGCGGAGCCAAATCCCTTTCGAAAGACAACAATGCGATCTATGTGATCGACGGTATCCCCATGTTCAACTCGAGCACGAGCCTCGGGGAGACGGAAGGGGCTTATGCCAAGCAACCGGGAACGGATGCGGCGGCAGACATCAACCCGGAAGATATAGAGAGCATCTCGGTGCTCACCGGCCCCTCGGCAGCGGCCCTTTATGGGAGCGAGGCGGCAAACGGGGTTATCCTCATAACGACGAAAAAAGGTACGGCCGACCGCACCAGTATTACGGTCACCAACTCCACGACCTTCTCTTCGCCGTTCGTAATGCCGCAGTTCCAGAATAAATACGGCAATGAGGTGGGAGAATTCGGCAGTTGGGGAGCGATCCAGAATACTTACCGCTACGACCCGAAAGATTTTTTCAATACCGGTTCAAATATAATAAATTCGGTGACCCTTTCGACGGGCAGCGAAAAGAGCCAGTCCTACCTTTCGGCCGCTTCGACCAATTCGAAGGGGATTCTTCCCAACAATACCTACAACAGGTATAATTTCAGCTACCGGAATACAACCAACTTCCTGAACAACAAATTTGTGCTCGATGCAGGCTTCAGCTTTATCCTCCAGGATTACAAAAATATGAAATCGCAGGGGCAGTATTTCAATCCCCTTACGGCTCTTTACCTTTGGCCGCGCGGCGAGGATTTCGCGGAGGTGCAGTTGTTCGAGCGTTATAACTCGGCCCTCGAGGTTAACAGCCAGTACTGGCCGTGGGGCGACCAGGGTCTCGAATTGCAAAACCCCTATTGGGTGATGCACCGAATGAATTACACCACAAACAAGAAGCGCTATATGGCCAATGCCAGCCTGCAGTATAACATTACGGATTGGCTAAATGTGATCGGACGCGCCAAGATCGACAATTCCTATTATAAGATTACCGATAGCCGCTATGCTGGTACACTTGCAACTCTCTCGGGTACAAACGGTTTTTTCGGACAGACTAACCGCACCGAAACCCAGTTCTATGGCGATGCCCTTATAAATATCAACAAGAGGTTGGGCGATTTCAGCATCGATGCCAATATCGGGGGATCGATCAAGGATATGCGTATGGACATGCAGTCGCTCGAAGGCTACCTGGAACATGTAAACTTTTTCACTACCGAAAATATCCGCCACGGCGAGTCGGGTTATAAGATCGATGCGGACGGCTATACCGAGCAGACCCAGTCTGTTTTTGCCAACCTCGAAGTCGGCTATAAAGGTATGGTCTATCTTACCCTCACCGGCCGTAACGACTGGGCTTCGCAGCTCGCCTATACGTCTACAAGTTCGTTCTTCTATCCGTCGGCAGGTATATCCACTATCCTGAGCGAGATGATAAATATGCCCGACTGGTTCAGTTTCGCAAAGGCGCGTTTCTCGTACAGCTCCGTCGGGTCGTCGTTCGACAGGTATCTGACGCTCTATTACTGGACTTACGATTCATCGAGGGAACCCCACTACCAGGGATCGGCCAACCATGAATTCTACGACCTGAAACCCGAAAGGACCAACTCCCTCGAGGCAGGGCTAAACCTGCGCTTTCTTCGCAATATGTTCACCCTGGATGTGACCTATTATAAGTCCAACACCCGGAACCAGACCTTCTTCGTGGAACTTCCGGCATCCGCCGCCTGGGACTATGCACCGGTGCAGACCGGTAATATCCAGAACTCGGGTGTCGAACTGGCCGTGGGATACGGCAATAAATGGGGCCACTTCGGCTGGGATTCCAATTTCACCTATACCTACAACGACAATAAGATAAAGAGGCTTGCCAACGGTGCCATTAATCCCGTTACGGGCGAGGTGATCGACATGCCTTACCTTCAGGGTGCGACCCTGGGCGACCAGGGCGGCCCGACCGTGCGTCTGGTAGAGGGCGGTTCGATGGGCGACATATATGTAAACCGGGCGCTGCAGCGCGACGGCAACGGAAATATTTTCCTCGATGCTGCAACCATGCTCCCGCAGGTAACCGAGATCGAACCCACAAAGGTGGGCTCACTTCTTGCCAAATCCTACCTTGGCTGGAGCAACAGTCTCACCTGGAAGGGTATCGACCTGAATTTCATTATCAGCGCCCGCATCGGTGGGAACGTGGTAAGCGGAACGCAGGCCATTATGGACCGCTACGGGGTTTCGAAAGCCTCTGCAGACCTTCGGGACAAGGGTCTTTACATTAATGAAAACCCGGTCGACGTGAGGGCTTATTACAATGTGGTCGCCGCCGGAACCGGTGTCGGCGCCCATTATGTATACAGCGCAACCAATGTAAGGCTCCAGGAAGTAAGCCTTGGATATACCATACCCCCAAAGGTTTTCAACAATGTAATGACGATGACCGTAAGTGCGGTTGGGCGCAACCTGTTTATGATCTACAACAGGGCTCCGTTCGATCCGGAACTTTCACCCTCCACCACGAGCACTTTTTACAGCGGTATCGACTACTTCATGATGCCGAGCTTGAGGAATCTCGGATTCAGTGTCAAACTCAGATTCTAAAATCACATGTTTATGAAAGTACAGAGTTATATAAAGAAGGGGCTGGGCATAATGTGCATGGCCGCCGTAATGCTGATGTCGTCCTGTACGGGTAATTTCGAAAAGTACAATAAACATCCGTACGACCCCACGGAGGACGATCTTACCCAGTCGGCGAAATTCGGCGCGCTGATCCAGCAGATGATGTATATGATGCATACCACCCAGGAGAATGAGAACCAGCTGATAGAACAGTTCATCGGGAACCAGTACGGCGGGTATATGTCGACTATAAATTTATGGTCGGGTACCAACTTTTCCACATTCAATCCCCAGTTGAACTGGATCGAGTATCCCTATTCCACCGTTTTCACAAATTTCTATTCCGCCTACTTCAAAAGTATCCAGATAACCGAGGGTACGGGTTATCTCCATGCCTGGGCGAATATCGTAAGGGTGGCAGTAATGCTGAAGATGGTGGATACCTACGGCCCGATACCCTATTCGCATATGAACGGAGGAGATTTCTACGTGGCCTACGATTCGGTAGAAGAAGTTTATAAAAATATGATCGAAGACCTCGATAATGCGACGGAGGTTCTTACTCTTTTCTGGAACGAGAATTCGGGAACCCAGCTCAATATCGCCTCTTACGACATCGCATATAACGGGAATTTCGGCAGATGGATAAAATTTGCAAACTCCCTGAAACTCAGGATGGCCGTCCGGATGAGTAAGGCCGATCCGGTGTATGCTTCCCAGGTGGCGCAGAGGGCTGTCGAAGGCGGGCTCTTTACGGACAATTCCGACAACCTCTATCTCCCGACCAACGACAACCCCTACGCCAAAGCCGCTAATAACTGGAACGAACTTCGTATCAGTGCCGACCTGCAAACCCATCTTACCGGTTACAACGACCCGCGGGCTTCGGTCTATATGTCGGAGACCGTCGGCCTGAGTCAAACATACCTGGGCGTTCGCCTCGGGGTAAATGCCGACGGTAGTATGTCCACATACGAGCCCTATTCCAAACCGCTTTTCGAAGCCGACTCACCGGTAATGGTAATGAATGCCGCCGAAGTGGCTTTTCTTATGGCTGAAGTCGCCCTCGATAAAGACGGTGCTTTCGGCCTATCGGTTGGCGACCCGCAGACCTGGTACGAAACGGGTGTAAGCCTTTCACTCCAGCAGCACGGGGGCAATGCCTCCGAGATAGCCACTTACCTTCAGAATACAAGCAATCCGGCAAATTATGCCAACGGCCCGACCGGTACCGCACATAACGCACGGAACCTGGTATGCCCGCAGTGGAACGCCGGCGACTCGGACGATGTGAAACTCCAGAAGATAATCACCCAGAAATGGATCGCCAACTTTTCGATCGGTTTCGAGGCGTGGTGCGACTTCCGCCGCACGGGTTATCCCGTACTGTTCCCAACCATGAGCAATCTTAGCAACGGCGAAGTGGACAACGACCTGATGGTACGCAGGATTCCATATCCCCAGTCGGAATATGACCAGAACGGTGCGAACGTGGCCGCGGCGGTCCAACTGTTGGGCGGCCCGGACAATATGTCGACCGATCTGTGGTGGGCAAGGTAATTTATTTATAAGAATAAATCGCTAATTATGAGAAATATATCATTAAAAATAGTGGTTGCAGGGATTATGGCGCTGACGGCGTTTACCTCCTGCAGCGATTGGACCGATCCCAGTTCGATCAATATACCGGAAACGAGCCTCGACGGGCTTCGCGACGACGCCTACTATGCGGCACTGCGCAAATGGAAAGCCGATCCCGACCGCAGGGTCTCCTTCGTATGGTTCGACGCATGGACTGGGGGCACTGCCGGAGGCGGAGCTCTCTCGGGTCTTCCCGACTCCCTTATCATCGCATCGAACTGGGGCAGCAGCTGGCCCCTTACCGAGTCACAGATCAAGGATATGCGCCGGGTTCAGGAAATCAAGGGAACTAAGGTGGTCGTGACTCTTCTTGCGGGATATATGGGAGAGGGTTGCACGCCCTCGGAATATATGGGCAGCTTCGCGGACCGTAATATCTACTGGGACATTCACGACGAGAATAATCCGGCTACAATTACATCCGACCAGACCCGAATCGAGGCGGCGGTTCGCAAGTATGCAAAATGTATCTACGACAGTGTCGTAAAATATGGCTATGACGGCTTCGACTGGGACTATGAGCCCAATGTGGGTACTGGCACCAAATTTCTGTGGATCAACAGGTTCGCCCGAACTACTTTCATAGACGAACTGAGCTACTGGTTCGGCCGGGGATCTCAGCGTACCGACCGCGGAAGCCGTGAGCCGGCGGTACCGGGGCTCCTGTTACAGATCGACGGCGAAATAACATCGGCTATGGATGAGGACTGGCCGTTCCACTTTTTCGACCATTTTATCGTCCAATCCTATGGATGTACCGGGAAAAGCGATCTCGATTCCCGAACGACCCGTGCCATCAATGCGATGTCCAAAAACGACTACCTCACTCCGGAAGAGATCGTTAAACGAACCCTTCATACAGAGAACTTCGAAAGTTATGCGTCGGACGGAGGGCGGACGCTGTATAATGAAGATGCAATAAATTATCCCGAGGAAGAGGAACTTGCCGGTGTGGTTTATATGGCTCGATATGTTTATACTTTGAACGATATGAACGTGCAGTCGGGAGGTTTCGGTATCTATCGTCCCTATTTTGATTACAAGCAGGGTAAAGGAGATTATCTCGGTTCCTCGGAGTATTGGTATCTGCGTCACGGCATAAGCCAGATGAATTCGGTATTTGAAAAGCGGAAAGCCCAACCGGGATGGCTGCCTAATCTCAACTACGGTATATAACGAACAAACGACTACTATGAAAACAGCATATCTTATAACTACCATACTGGCTGCAAGTCTCTTGGCAACAGGATGCAACGATGCCAATTTCGGGGTTATCCAGAACAGTATATATCTCACGGATGCTTCGGGAACGGAGAAGTCGGTCAATATAGCCTTCGACCAGACAAACGGCGCCAAGACCGATATCCCCGTTCGCATTGCAAAACTGCTGGACCACGATGTGGAATACCGCCTGGAGATCGACCCCGAATATCTTAGGCAATTCAACGAGAAGTACGAGATGCGTTATAACTGTGTCGATCCCCGGTATGTGCATTTCGACAACCAACAGGCCGTTATCGAAGCAGGCAATATCGGTAAGCTGAGTTCTATCTCGGTAGATGTTTTCGATACCGAGCAGATGGCCTATGCGGTTCCGATCCGGGTTACCGTTATAAGCGGCGATATAGAACCGTCCGTAGAACAGAGTACATTCGTGTATGTTCTTGCAAAGAGACTCGAGGATATTTACGTTCCGAGGTTCAATTACAAGGGCGGGGAAAATTCTGAAAGAATAACGGCGAAACCCAATCCTGCGGATGGCCAGGGGTGGGATATGTACCTCACCGAATGGACGCTCGAATGCTGGTGCCTTTTCAATCAATACACCGTTAATAACCGCGCCATATTCGATATTACGGGTGTAGATCAGGGCTTCGGTGATTACGGGATTTACGTACGCTTCGGAGATGCCAATGCACCCTATAATTATATTCAGTGGAAAGCATGGGGAGCACAGTTGGAAGGAGAAAGAGACCTCGAAGGAAATGTATGGTACCACTGGGCATTCCAATACGACGGTTCGAATATCATAGTCTATAAAAACGGTGAAAGATACCTGTCCGGCACAATCGCTACGGCGGGCGAGCCGTGGATGATAGACCGTTTCCGTATTATCGGCGCACACCAGCAATGGGGTGCAATGTGGTGTAATATGAGCCAGGTAAGGCTGTGGAAAAAGGCGCTTACCGCCGGTCAGATACAGAACAATATGTATTTCGAATTGGATGCCAGCCATCCCGACCTCGTCGCCTTCTGGCGTATGGAAGAGGGGGCGGCCGATTTCGACGGTGTCTTTATCGACGCAACCGGCAACGGTCACGATCTGGTCGATCCCGATTGGTTAAAAGGGACCAGTCCGGTCGTACAGTGGGACGGCCCCTATTCGTTCGGCGATTGACGATGCATGTATTTTTAGGTTAGTAAGGTTTTTGCACCCGGCGGGGCCCTGATTCATATTAGGGCCCCGGTTTTTTGTTTCCGGTATCGATTTTCGGAAAATTCCTTACCTTCATCCCGAAACAAAGAATAGCGTATGGATACAATAAAAAAATTCGAGGATTTCGGATCGTTCCGGGCCGAGGCGGCCCAGGGGCGGGCGCCCGGATTGGCGATCGGGTGCGTCAACTGGCCGTGCCTGTTCCCCCACAAGCCGAAAGTAAGCGTGGTTGTCGGACACGACGGGCGGAATATCTTTCTCCATTATAAAGTAAGTGAGCAATATACACTGGCCAGGGTGACCGAGAACAACGGGCCGGTTTGGACGGATTCGTGCGTGGAGTTTTTCGTCTCGTTCGACCCGACGGGCTACTACAATTTCGAGATGACCCCGATAGGTACGACATTGCTGGGATTTCGGAAAGAGCGCGAAAATCCGACCCATGCCCCGGACAGTATCATCGACTCGATCGAACGGGTACCGAGCCTGGCACGTGAACCGTTCGATGAAATTTCCGGCGGACAGGAGTGGGAACTTTCAGTAAGGATCCCCGCAGCCTCTTTCTTCAACCATTCGATCGCAGACCTTTCCGGAATCGTTGCAAGGGCCAACTTTTATAAATGCGGAGACGCACTCACGGTTCCCCACTATCTTTCATGGAAACCCATAGAGAACCATAAACCCGACTTCCACCTCGAACAATTCTTCGGGGATATAATTTTCGAGTAAATAACCTTTCTAAAGATACCGGACGATCCCGTCCGGTATCTTTATTTATCCCGTACACTTTTCTATAAAGGCACTCATGCGGGGAGTATTCTCCTCCATGCTTCGCAACAGTTTGAATTGTGCCTTCGCCCTGATAAGGTTGTGGCCGGGGTAATCGATCTTGTAGTAGCTGTCCCCGTCGAGGTAGTCGGCAAGAAACCTCACACACTGCATATATGGGAAAAGGGCAGCAGCATAGGGCAGATTTTCGACCTCTATATCGGTAAGGAATTTTCCCGCCGTATGCAGATACCCTTGTGTAAAAGCCTCGAATACCGCTACATCGAGGTTAACGTTATCGAGGTTCCGATCGTCTTCGGCCCCGGTATTGGCCGCCGTGCGCATAAAATCGCCGTAATCGGAGAAGATGAAACCGGGCATGACCGTATCCAGGTCGATAACGCAAAGTACTCCACCCTTCTTGTCGAACAGTATATTATCGACTTTCGTATCGCAATGGCATACCCGTTTGGGGAGCTTTCCCTCACGGTATAGCCGTTCGGCTTTGCACATCTCATCCCCACGCGATTCCAATTCCGTTAGGAGGTCTTTTACCCCCTTCGTCCTTCCCGCCCTGTCAACCGCCGCAGCCCGGCGGAGCTGCCCGAGCCGCAGTTCCATGTTGTGGAATCCCGGGATAGTCTCCCCGAGTTCATCGGGCAGGTCGGAAAGCAAATACTGGAATTGGCCGAAGGCCCTGCCCGCATATCCGGCATATTCCGGGGTCACGGAGTCGTACGAAACCGAGTCAGGTATAAATTTCATGACCCTCCAATAACTCTCCCCGTCGAAATAGTAACTTTTTCCGTCGCCGGCTACCATGAACTCGAGGACTTTCCTTTCTATATCCGGCTCGTTTCTTTCCAGCAATTTATTGCGGATATGGCCCGTTACGGCCAGTATGTTGCGCTGGAGTTGATCGACATCCCGGAAAATATGGTGGTTTATCCGTTGGAGTATATATTCCGGATGGTAGGAATCGGCCGATTCGACAAGGTATGAATCGTTGATCAATCCGTTACCGAAGGGTCGGATCGCGGAAATTTTGCCATCCGGAAGAAACCGGTTAACGATCGTGCCTAACTTTTCTTCGAGGTTCATATTTATGCTTTTTTAATCCGCATAAGCGAAAGAGAACCCCGCCCCCTTATTCCAAGCCCCGCGGGTGAAGTCCGGTACCTCCACCGGACGGCCGTTACAACGGGCGGATATTTCGGTGAGTTCGACCAGCGACGACCACTCGGCCGCATCGTAGACATCCTGATCGAGGGGAAGACCATATCGCAGGCAATATATCAGACGGTAATCCATGATAAAATCCATCCCCCCGTGGCCGCCCACTTGTCGGGCAAGCTCCTTAATTTCGGTCACGAACGGGAATTCGTACACCGCAAGGAGCGAATCCATGGCCGGGCGGGATAGTGGACGGTGGCCGTCCGGTTCCAAAGCTATGTGCGTAAGTGGATATTTCTGCGCGAATCCCCGGGTGCCGCTTACCATATGGATGCGGCTGTATGGCCGGGGACTGGTCACATCGTGCTGGATCATGATGGTACGGCCCCTTTCGGTTTTTATGATCGTGGTGTTCATATCGCCCAAGGCATAATCTGTCTTAGCTTCTGGGGAATCGTCACCATATTTATATTTTGCATACCGGCTCATCCCGAACTGTCCGCTGGAAACCGATACGAGATAGTTCATCTTGTCGCCGCGGTGTATATCCAGTATCTGGCAAAGGGGGCCCAGTCCGTGGGTGGGGTAGGGATTTCCGGTATGCTCCGTATTATATTTCAACCGCCACCGGTCGTGGTAACCCGCCAAATGCGGGGATGTTCCGGCACCCTCTCCTGGGACGTAAGCCGATCCTTCCGACAGCCGGGGATTATTCTGAAGCTCCCTCAGGTCGTGTATATAGGCCCCTTCGGTATGGACGATCTCCCCGAAAAGTCCCTGCTGCGCCATATTCAGTGTGGCCAGTTCGAAGAAATCGTAACAGCAGTTTTCGAGCATCATACAGTGGCGCCGTGTCTTTTCCGAGGTGTCGACCAACTGCCAGCACTCTTCTACGGTCATTGCCGCAGGAACCTCCACGGCCACATGCTTCCCCTGCTCCATTGCATAGACCGCTATCGGGGTGTGGGTCAGCCAGTCCGTGCAGATATAAACGAGGTCTATGTCGTCCCTTTCGCAAAGCTCTTTCCATGAATCGACCTTTCCGAAATACTCCGCCGCCGGTGGCCGTCCGTAAGAGGAGAGAATGTTTTGGGTACGTTCAAGATTATAGGTTTCCAGATCGCATACCGCTTTTATCTCCACCCCGTCTATATTCAAAAAGCTCTCGACTGCCCCCATTGCCCTCATTCCGATCCCGACGAAACCGACCCTGACCACAGGGATCGGTTCGGCTGCAAAGCCGAGCATATCCTCTTGTTGCGCCGCCCGCTCCGGAACGGGAAGTCGGACAATACCGTCGGATAGCCGGTTATCCCTGCAGCCGAGAATACCCGAAAGGGTAAGAATTAATAGTATAAGTTTCTTCATTCTCTTTATGTATTTATAAATTTTTCTTGTTATTACTTCCAATTTAACCTTTTTATAAAAAAAACCGGCTAAAACGCACTAAATTTTGTCAGAGTTATGTCAAATAAATGAACATATATTTACTATATAGACCGAATAATATCCTATATTTACAAAGTACTTTTTTATTAACCTATTAATTAATTTAATATTATGATCAATGCAATTATGTTCGGGTGCACTCTGGTAGTCCTGGGTCTGCTCGCTATCCCATCGCTCG